>CAZBAQ010000106.1:0-2989 GCA_964489855.1 uncultured Planctomycetia bacterium
CTGAAGATCACCCTCTCATCAAGCGTGTTAAAGACCCATTTCGCGACATCGAGCCCGGCGACTACGCAAGCCTCCTTTGCAAAAACATCAGCCATAACAGTCACGTCTTTTTCAAACACGGCCGCGCTCGTGATGTCGCCGCTGCCAATGTCCTCAGCCAACGCGCTCATTATTATTGGAAGTACCTTTTCTTTGACCAGCTTCATGTCTCACTCCAGCTCCTTAAGTTGACAGAATGAACGTGTCGGATTTGTCAATTTAAGGATTTGAGGGTGGATTTCAGGCGGTTTATCTGCTCGCCCAGTTTTTCAGCCTTTTCTTTTTCCTGCGCCACGATTTTTTCAGGCGCCTTTGCCGTGAAATTACTGTCCTTCAGCCGCCTGTCGCTAAAGTTCAGCTGCGCCTCTGCATCCTGCATCTTTTTTGTGAGCCGCGAGCGTTCCGCGTCAATATCGATAACACCCTTTAAAGGAATAAATATATTAAAATCCTCGAGCACCGCTGTTGCGCACGCCTCAGGCCTTTTCATATCCTTGTCAATTACAAGCTCGTCCAGCCGGGCAAGATTCTTAATGTAATCTATTCCGCTTTTCAGTTTGGCCTCGCTCGCCTTTTTCAAAGGCACAAGATACACGGCTAGCCGTCTGGAATGCGGGATATTCATGTCAGCGCGAATATTTCTTATGCTTACAATAATGGATTTTATCGTCTCTAGGTGTTCCTCTATATCTTTTTTTACCAGTTTTTTATCCGGCTTTGGCCATGCCTCCAGCATTATGCTGTGTCTTTCGCCTATATTCTGCCACACTGCCTCGGTCACGAACGGCATGAACGGGTGCAAAAGTTTCAACGAACTCTCCATGACATACAGCAAAACCTGCCCCTTGATACCTGCTGTTATCTCTGACTTGACTATCTCCACGTACCAGTCGCAAAAATCATGCCAGAAAAAGTCATACGCGAGCGCCTCTGCTTCGTTAAACCTGTACTGCCCGAGCGACTTTGTCACTGCTTCGATCGTCTTATTTAATCTGCTCAATATCCATTTATCAGCTAGATTCAACGTGGTCGAGGCGAAACCTCGACCACATGGTCGAGGTTTCGCCTCGACCACGCTAGCATTCATAAACACAAACCGCGACGCGTTCCAGATCTTGTTCGCAAAATTCCTGCCGATCTCGAATTTTTCCTTGGAAAGAAAAACGTCCTGGCCCGTGGCTGTAATAGCTATCATGCTGTAACGCAGTGCGTCTGCGCCAAATTCATTTATTATATCGATCGGATCGATGATATTGCCGAGCGACTTTGACATCTTTTTCCCTGTGAGATCCCTGACTGTGCCATGGAGATATACGTCGCTGAAAGGGATCTTGCCTGTAAACTCCATGCCCGCCATTATCATGCGGGCCACCCAGAAGAATAATATCTCAGGCGCTGTTACCAGCACATCTGTCGGGTAAAAATATTCCAGGTCCTTTGTCTTTTCCGGCCACCCGAGCGTTGAAAACGGCCACAGCCACGACGAGAACCAGGTATCCAGTACGTCCTCGTCCTGCCTGATTTTAGTCGAGCTGCACTCAGGGCACCTCTCCGGTCTCACCTTTGCCACAATGACCTCTTTACATGTCTCGCAATAATAGACCGGAATCCTGTGGCCCCACCATATCTGACGAGAGATACACCAGTCGCGGATATTCTCCATCCAGTTAAGATATACCTTTGTCCATCTCTTTGGTGTAAATCTTATTTTTCCTTTTTTTACCGCCTCAATCGCTGGTTTTGCCAGCTCCTTCATTTTGACAAACCACTGAAGCGAAAGATAGGGCTCAACAGCAGTATGACACCTGTAGCAATGACCCACAGCATGCTGATGCCTCTCTGTCTTTACAAGCAAGCCTTTTTCTTCCAGCTCTTTTAAAATGCCGGCCCTTGCCTCAAATCTGTCCATGCCCTTGAAACGACCCGCGTTCTCGTTCATTGTAGCATCGGGATTCATCACTAAAACCGGCTCGAGTGAGTGACGCTTGCCTATTTCAAAATCATTCGGGTCATGCGCAGGCGTGACCTTGACAGCACCTGTGCCAAATTCCTTGTCCACGAAATCATCCGCGATAATCTCTATCTCGCGACCGATTATCGGCAAAATCAATTTTTTACCGACGAGCTTTTTGTAACGCTTATCCTTTGGGTTTACTGCAACCGCGACATCGCCCAGCATTGTCTCAGGCCTTGTCGTCGCCACGACCACGCCTTCACCCTTCCCCCTGCACCCTTCACCTTCTTTAAGCGGATATTTTATGTAGCACAACTTGCCCTCGATATCCACGTGCGGCGCTTCCTCGTCAGAAAGCGCTGTGTGGCATCGCGGGCACCAGTTGATTATATAATTCCCTCTGTAAATCAATCCCTTTTTATAGAGCTTTACAAACGCCTCGAGCACTGCCTGCGAAAGCCCTTCATCCATTGTGAAGCGCGTTCTCTGCCAGTCGCATGACGAGCCCAGACGCTTGAGCTGCTCAATTATGGTCGAGCCATACTCCTCACGCCACTTCCAGACCTCGTCAATAAATTTCTCGCGGCCCAGGTCATCGCGCGACTTGCCTGATTTTGCCAGCTTTTTTTCCACCACGTTTTGCGTGGCGATTCCAGCGTGGTCAGTGCCAGGTACCCACAGGCTCGCGAATCCCTGCATCCTTTTCCAGCGGATCAGGATATCCTGCAGCGTGTTGTTCAAGGCATGGCCCATGTGCAGTATCCCCGTGACATTCGGCGGCGGGATCACGATTGTAAAAGGCTTTTTCCTGTCCGACGCCTCAGCGCCAAACAGACCTTCATCCTGCCATCGTTTGTATATTTTCTTCTCTATTTCCTGCGGATTATATCTGGACTGGATCTCTCTCACTGGGATTATCTGGTTTTGTCCTTTAAGAGCTTATACTCCACGCTATCCACCAGCGCCTGCCAGCTCGCCTCAATGATGTTTTCGGAC
>CAZBAQ010000106.1:2999-3891 GCA_964489855.1 uncultured Planctomycetia bacterium
GCGCCGTGTAGGAGGCGTCGATGACGTTCTCCGACACGCCGACCGTGCCCCACGACGAGTGCTCGTCCTGCGATTGGATAAGGACGCGTACCTTTGCCGCAGTGCCTGCCTTTTCATCCAGCACCCTTACTTTAAAATCAGACAGATGCATATTCGCTAGCGTTGGATAAAATTTATTCAATGCCTTTCGCAACGCGTTGTCAAGCGCGTTTATAGGACCGTCGCCCTCAGCAACCGTGTGTTCCTCTTTGCGGTTCACCTTTACCTTTATAGTGGCCTCTGACACAAGCGTATTATTTTCGCGCTTTTCAATGTTTACATTAAAACCCTCGAGCGTGAAAAACGGCTTATATCTTTTCAGCGCCTTTTTCATTAAAAGCTCGAAAGAGCCGTCTGCTGCCTCAAAATAATAACCCTGGTTTTCGAGATTCTGCACCAATTTCAGGATCTTTCTCGTCTTGGGGTCGTCCTTTGAAAGGTCCATCTCCATTTCCTTTGCCTTTAAAATAATACTGGTCTTGCCTGAAAGTTCAGACACGAGGATCCTTCTGTGATTTCCCACGAGGTCTGGTTTCACGTGCTCATATGTCTCTGGATTTTTCATTATAGCGTTAACGTGCACGCCGCCTTTATGCGCGAACGCGCTTCTGCCAACGAATGGCTGGCCGTCCCTGTGTCTCATATTCGCGATCTCGCTCACGTAGTGCGAGACCTCTGTCAATTCCTTTAATTTGGCTTCGGACAGGCATTTGCGGCCCATCTTTAGCTGCAGGTTCGGGATGACCACGCAGAGGTCCGCGTTGCCGCAGCGCTCGCCGTAGCCGTTGATCGTCCCCTGTACCATGGTGCAGCCCGCGTCCATCGCAGCGACGCTGTTCGCGACTGCCATGCC
>CAZBAQ010000107.1:0-3877 GCA_964489855.1 uncultured Planctomycetia bacterium
CGCCACCAGCACCGCGACGAACGTGATCGGGATCCGGTTCGACGGCGGCAGCAGCAGGATGCTCAGCAGCGGCAGCAGCGCACCGAGGGTGAACGCGATCGCCGAGGAGAACGCGGCGTGCCACGGGTTGGTCAATTCGTCGGGGTCGATGCCCAGCTCGATGTCGATGTGCGCGGCGAACGCGTCGTGGGCGGTCAGTTCCTCGGCCACCGTGCGGGCGGTCTGCGGGGAGAGCCCTTTGTTCTGGTAGAGGCCGATGAGTTCGGCTTTGGCGAGGATATGACCCTGCATTGTCTTTTCCAGGGCCTGCCTGGTAAGACCTTCTTCCAGATCCAGTTTCGCATCAAGCGCGTATATCCTGAAAAAATAGCGGTGCGTGCCTGAAGGAGGACACGGGCCGCCATAGTCTTTTCTGCCAAAATCATTCATACCCTGCTTACCTGGAATACTATCTTCTTCTATCTGCGAAACAATAGGCACATCATACACCACCCAGTGCACCCACATGCCCATTGGCGCATCAGGGTCATCCACTATGAGCGCGATGCTCTTTGCCGCTCCTGGAATATTTTCTACGATCAATGCAGGATTAACATCATCCCCCTGGCACGTGAATCTCTTTGGGATAAGGCCATTGTTTTCAAATTCCGGACTCGTAAGTTTTATCATAATCGCGTCCCCTTCTTCGTACGCCATACATGGTGCTGCGAACAAAAAACTAACCAGCGATAAAATAAAAATCGTCCTTTTCATAAATCATTCTTTTGGGCCTGAAATGATATCAAAAATCGTCTTTATAAGGACCTCTTCTGGTTTTGGCTTTCTCTGTTCTTGTTTTTGTCCCTCTGGTGTTATGCTGCCATCTTCACCAACTTCGCCTCCTGCCTCTTCTGGCTCATCTTTCCTGAAAATGCTCTCGAGCAGCTCCTGGCCTTTTGATACAGCCAGTCTCTGGATCACATAATCCATGTCCGGCATCACGTTGACATCAGGAAGTTTGCCATAGACCGTTAGAGGCATGGTTATCATGCCCTGATTGTTCTGTAAATACCCGAATTCATGCGCGACCTCGACAAACGCCCCTGAAAGATCCTTTGGCACGAATAAGTCAGCCTGCACCTTTAATATCCTGTCAAGTCCCAGTGTCGCGTTTCCTTTAAGGTAAAAGGCATCCGACTCTATGACCACGTCTTTAAAGATCAACCTTCCCTGACGCAGTTCAAATCTTGCGTCAATCGGTTTAAACGCCGTATCTTTTTTTCTCAAAATATCTTTATAATAAGTCGGGAGATTCTGTTTTAATTTCGAGACAATGCCTGGCAGCATATCGAGCTTATTCAGCGCTGTTTCCAAAAGATTCACGTTTTTTAACATGCCATTGTAAAGACTGGCATCGCCTTTGCCTGTCAGTGAAGCCAACAATTTATCCTGAGAAAACCCGGCACCGGTAACATCCATCGTGATATCAAACCCGCCCTCAAAACCAGGCCTGCCGGCACCGGGATCCGGCAATATCCTGGATATGTCTATATTCTTCAATGCCAGATCAAATCCCCAGGCCTGAAAAGAAAAAACGCCCTTGACCCATCCATCCGCTGACAAACTGCCGCCCGCCGCCTCGCTGCTCAATCTCTCGATTATTATACCTCTTTCTTTCATCTGGGCCCTTAGATTCACGTCCTTTAAACCCTCTTTAATAAAAGGTACTTCTATTGTCCCCTTGGATAAGTCCAGGTAAATGCCTGAATTATAAATACCGTCCAGATCCAGATATAATTTCTCAGATGTTATCCTAAGTTCACCGCCAAGTTTTTTGCCTAAAAATTCATGGGCCAGCTCATCCTGCCCGAGGACATCCAGGGCGCCGGCCAGATCTATCCTTGAAACGTCCATATCCAGCTGCAGATTTTTAATAAAAGGTTTTTTTGTCTCGGCCTCGGGATAGAGCAGGGCCTTGATCTTTGTATTCTCAGCGCCCCTCCCAAAAACTGACAATCTCGCGTCAACATTTATGGGGCCATAGATCGAGATATTTCTCAGTATAGTTTCAGGCATGCCAAGCTTTATGCCATGCTCCAATGAAACATCCATATCTCTTATAGTCAAATGCTCGATCTCTATATTTTTTCTTAAAAGCGGGAGGATCTTTATTCTCGCATTAAGGGACCCTGCCTCTATCAAGACATCGTCCCATGTTTTCTCGGTATCCTTTATGGAGATCGAATTCGCGCTTACGCTGACAGGCGGGAAAACGCTAAATGATATATTATCTAACCTTACATCCTTATCAATGGCATGGCCTATTCTTTCTGTCAGCATCGGTTTATACTTGTTTACATCAAGCGTCAATAAGTACGCGGACAGGCCGATGAATGACACTATTAAAAGAAAAAATAATATCACGAATATTTTTTTCATGAAGCGTCTTAATCCCTTATTTGACAGATCGTGCGTGTCAAGATCGTCGGATTAGCGGAGTTCTTTGAGGGCCATTGTTACTTCGCTCTTTCTTTCCGCGTAAAGTACAGCTGTTTCTTTTGCTATCTTTCCCTCTTTGTACAGGTTGATCAATGCCTGGTCAAATGTCTGCATGCCGTACATGCTGCCATCCTTTATATAATACTCTATCTCGTTGATCTTACCTTCCCTTATGAGTTCCAGTATTGTAGGCGTTGCGATAAGCGTCTCCATGGCAGGTACGCGGCCGCTGCCATCCTTTAGCGGCACCAGTCTTAAAGACAAAATACCTTTCATAAGCAGGGACAGCTGCATCCTTATCTCATCATGCTGGTGAGGCTGGAAAAAATTCACTATTCGTTCTATGGTATGAGAGGTATTTATGGTATGTAGATTCGCTATTACCAGCTGTCCTGTCTCAGCGGCAGTCAATACAGTGGACATGACCTCCGCGTTTCTTATGTCTCCTATAAATACGACATCAGGCGTCTGGAGCATGATGTATTCAAGGGCATCTTTAAAACTCTTTGTATCGGTCCTGACCTCTCTCTGGCTTATTATTGATTTTTTATCCTCGAACAAAAACTCTATAGGATCCTCGAGCGTTACTATATGCTTGGAATAATTCTGGTTTATATACTCGAGCATGCTGGCCACTGTGGTGGATTTACCGCTTCCTGTAGTGCCGGTCACAAGGACCAGTCCCCGCTTTTCATCGCATAGACCGTCCAGGACCTTTACCGGCAGATTCAGGTCTTTAAAGCTGGGTATATCTCTATTGACCGAACGCAGCACGACTGCAAGGCTTCCCCTTTGCCGGAATATAGTGGCCCTGAACCTGCCCATGTCCTTGAGCCCGAACGAAAGGACTGTTTCTTTTTTGTCATCAAAATCCTGTTTATGGCTTTTCTTTATTATTTCATCAACCGAACTATTTAGATCCTCTTCCGTGAGCGCGTCCTTGTCTTTAAATAACTCCCCATTGATCCTCATGCACACAGGACTGCCGACCTCTAGAATAACGTCAGAGGCTTTTTTCTCCATCATCTCTTTTAATATACTATCCAGCTTTTTCATGAAAATAAACTCCTAAATACAAAAGGCGTAACGGATTTAATAATCCGCTACGCCTCAAAAACCTCTACACAAACACTGTTAGAACGTGTAAGAAGCACCTACGCTAACAGCCTCTTCATCGATGAATCTTCCTTCTATATTTATTGCTATGCGAGTAGCCTTGTCTCCGAATGCGGTTATCTCAGGAAGGATCGTCAGTCCGACAAATACGCCAAAGTTCGTGCTGCCATTCGCACCTGATGCTGCTCGTTCCTGGCCATCTGCTGTGAACTTTGCATCCACTTCAATGTCAGAATATTTTATACCTATATACGGAACAAAGTACTCTGTCCTCCACGCAGTT
>CAZBAQ010000108.1:0-3793 GCA_964489855.1 uncultured Planctomycetia bacterium
TTGGATGCACCTCTATTATCAGGCCATCTGCGCCGGCTGCCACTGCTGCCTTTGACATGCTAGAGACCAGGTCCCACTTTCCCGTACCATGGCTCGGATCAACAATAACCGGCAGATGACTTAACTTCTTTATAAGGGGTACTGCGCTTAAGTCCAGGGTATTGCGGGTAGCATCCTCGAATGTCCTTATGCCTCTCTCGCAGAGTATGCAGTTAAAATTTCCATTTGAAAGCACATATTCTGCTGACATCAGGAATTCTTTTACAGTTGCAGCTATGCCTCTTTTTAAAAGCACCGGTTTTTTTGAAAGCCCGACTTCTTTGAGCAAATTAAAATTCTGCATGTTTCTCGCGCCCACCTGCAATATGTCAGCGTATTTCTCGACCAGGGCCACGTCTCGCGTATCCATTACCTCAGTCACGACCTTAAGCCCTGTCTCTTTCTTTACTGCCGCTAAATGTTTAAGCCCTTCTTCGCCCAGACCTTGAAAGCTGTAAGGAGAACTCCTTGGTTTAAACGCGCCTCCTCTTAACACAGTTGCGCCAGAGGATTTGACCTTTTTACCTATTGCCAGAAGTCCTTTGAAATTTTCTACAGAGCACGGCCCTGCCATCACCACGATCTTTTTCCCGCCTATATTCACGCCATCAGCGTTCACGATACTATTCTCACGCCTGAACTCGCGCGACACGAGCTTGTATGGCTTGAGTATCGACATTACCTTTTCCACGCCGGGAAACGCCTTGAGCGGCTGCACGCGCAGGATGTCTTCCTCCCCGATCACGCCTATAATAGTGCGCTCCACGCCGCTTGAGACCATGGTCTTAAGACCGAGTTTCTTGACTTTTTCTATTATATGGTCGATTTGTTTCTTTGTCGCATCCGGCCGCAATACTATGATCATATAACCTCCAATGTCCAAGGCGAAACCTCGACCACTTTTAAGTGGTCGAGGTTTCGCCTTGTCATGTAACTATACGTCTGAGCTCCTTGATGAAACGGCGGTTTTCCTTTTCTTTTCCCACTGTCACGCGTATAAATGTATCCATGCTCCAGGATTCCATGTCGCGGACGATCACGCCTTTTTTCAAAAGCCTTTTAGAGATCTGGTCCGCGTTTTTTCCGACCTCGAACAACACAAAATTAGTAACGCTTGGGATATAGCGCAGGCCCAGTTTTTTAAATTCAGAATAAAAAAATCTCCTGCCTGCTTCTGTCATCTTTTTTGTCCTTGCAAGGAATTTTTTGTCCTTGAGCGCGGCGCACGCAGCTACCTGCGCAAGGAGATTTACGTTAAACGGCTCCCTGACAGAATCCATGCACTTAATGATATCTGGATTTGAAACTCCGTAACCGATCCTCAATCCTGCCAGCCCGTATGACTTCGAAAAACTCCTTGTCACGATCACATTATTCATGGACACATAGTCCATGCCGTTTGGATAATCCTTCTCAGCGACAAAATCAAAATACGCCTCGTCGATAAAAACAACCACTGACCCCGGCAGGGCCTTTAAAAAAGCCTCCAGCTCATGCCTCGCGACATAGGTGCTGTTGGGATTGTCAGGGTTTGAAATAAAAACGATTTTTGTATTTCTGTTGACCGCCTGACTCATTGCCTTTAGGTCATATTTAAAGTACCTCGTAGGCACTTTTTTTATCTTTGCGCCCTGGACCTTAGAAGCGATCTCGTATATTAAAAATGTAGGCGCTGCCACTACCACCTCGTCACCCTCATCTACAAAGGCGCGAAGCGCCAGTATAATCAACTCATCGGAACCATTGCCAAAAATCAGCTGGTTTGGCCTTACCTTTAATCTCCTGGACAAGGCCTGGCGCAGATAAAAACACCCTGACTCCGGATACCTGTTTATATCAGTCAGGTGTTTTTTTATTGCGGCAAGCGCCTTTGGTGAAGGACCGAGCGGGTTTTCATTGGAAGCCATCTTAATGACATCCCTTAAGCCCAGTTCCCGCTTCACCTCTTCAATAGGCTTGCCTGGTTTATATGGTTTTACATTGAGTATTGCCTTGCGCGCTAACATAATTTAAAACCTCGTTCCTTTTCGCTTATCTGACAAATCGTGCGTGTCAAGATTGTCAGATTAGGCGAGAGGGTATGAGCCGAGTACCTTTAAATAGGAGCAGTGGTTTGAGAGTACCTTTAATGCCTTTTTCACATTCAGGTTTTCGCAATGCCCGAGCATGTCCACGAAGAAGTAATACTCCCATGCCTTTCTCTTTGAAGGCCTTGACTCTATCTTTGTAAGATTTATCCTGTTTTTCTTAAAAGGAACCAGCACATCGTGCAAAACACCGACCTTATCTTTTACGGAAAACACTATGGATGTCTTGTCTTTCTTAGTGGGGGACGGCGTATGCTGTCCTATTATAAGGAAGCGTGTTATGTTGATTACATTGTCTTCTATGTCTTTTGCCAATATCTTAAGTTTATACTTCTCAGCCGCCAACACGCTTGCTATGGCGCACGCGTTTTTCTCTCTCGAAGCTATCTCCGCTGCCCTGCTGGTAGTAGAGGCCTCTATTAATTCCGCAGACGGCAGATGTGAACTTAACCAAGCTCTGCACTGGCCGAAAACTTCCAATTTCGAGTACACCTTTCTTACAGATCTCAAAGCGCATTTCCCTATAAGATTATGCGATATATCCAGAAAAACTTCCGAGCATATTTTCAGATTCGAATCAATGAACATATCGAGGGTATGATTTACGGCGCCTTCCGTAGAGTTCTCCACAGGCACCACACCATAGTCAGACCTGCCTGCTTCCACTTCTTTGAACACTTCGGTAATGCTGTTGCAGGAAGAATAGTTCACCTGGCTGCCGAATTTTTTTATTGCTGCCAGGTTCGTAAATGTAGCCTCCGGTCCCAGATACGCTATCTTCAAACTCTTCTCGAGAGCAAGAGAACTCGACATTATCTCCCTGTAGATCGCCTTTAACGCGCCTACGCCCAGAGGCCCCTGATTTTTTTCCATAATATTTTTGTAGATCTCGGCCTCCCTGTCAGGCACGTACACGTCTTTGCCTGCGCGGCTCTTTAATCTGCCCACACCTTTGGCCAGCGACGCCCTTTTATTCAAAAGCGATATCAGCTGTTTGTCGATACCGTCAATTTTCTTGCGAAGGCTGGTTAATCTGCCCATCTCCGATCACCTCTTCTTCCTTTTCTTCCTTTTTTAAATATTCGGGAAGTTCTATATCATTTTCAGTAATATGAAATTCTTCCAGGTCTGGCAATTCCTTCAGAGAGTTCAGTCCGAAGTACTGCAAAAATTCCGGCGTTGTGCCGTATAAAATAGGCCTGCCCACTGTTTCGCGCCTGCCCGCGATCCTGACGAGGTTTTTTTCTATAACCGTCTTTAAAACACCGTCGACATTCACGCCTCTTATTGCCTCTATCTCCGGCTTTGTGACCGGCTGCTTGTAAGCGATTATCGCCAATGTCTCGAGGCTCGGTCCTGTCAGGCGATCAGCGCCGGATGTCTTGTATAATTTCTTGAGCCATGGCGCGAGGCTCGGGTCTGTTACTATCTGATACCCGCCAGCGATCTCCTTTATTCTGAATGAACGGGACATGTCCTCGTATTCCTTTGTCAGCTCGGTAATGATGTCTTTTATGGCCTGGCCGTCAAATTCTTCCAGCACGCCCTTTATCTCGTTCACGAACAAAGGCTTGTCGCTTACAAAAAACATGGCCTCTATTATACTCTTTGCCTGATCCTTCTCCATCAACCCACTCTCAATCTGTGTTGTTCGTTTCTTATTATCT
>CAZBAQ010000109.1:0-3781 GCA_964489855.1 uncultured Planctomycetia bacterium
TGCTCTAGTCTATTTTAAATCTGGGAAAGCTTCAATTTTAGACTAGTGAATGCCCTTAAGGTTTTCTCTAAAGCTCCTGCTAACTTTGGTTTTGTAAAGAATGGATTTTTTGAGGATAAATCAAGCTTATTTTTTATAGGAAGAGCGCCCATCGAGACAATTTTTGCATCAGAATCTACTGTGGCAGAATTATGCTTTTCATCCAAAGAGAGCTTGGATTCTAACTCATTATTAACAGGAAAAACTAAAAATGGTAAAGTAAGAAAAACAGAAAAAATAGATAATGATAAAATTATTATATCATCAATTTTAACAACGGGAGCTGCAATATAATTTATGGTAACTATTAACCACATGGCCGTTAAAAAATACAAATATCGTAAATACTGAGTTCTTGATTTTATATTATTTATTCCGCCACGAACAAACTTTATTCTATTTACTGAAGATGTTCCCGTAAGATAGGAAAAAGTAACCATTGCATAGCCGAAAGTTGCTAAAGAGGGAAAATATAAAAAATCATTAAGCCACCAATGATTAACATGCAGGAGTAAAGATGAACTATTTATTAATTTATACAAGCCAAAAGGTAAAGGCGCGCCATGATATGGCGTAGTGCACTTTTCTAATATTTCTGCGTACGTAAGTTCAGGCATGATTGCCCCTATTCTACCAATCTCTTTTTTTAGAAGCAAATCATAATGTAACCTGTATGCGGTAAAACTTAAAAATATAATACTTAATATCAAATTTCTTACGTAACTCCAAGTACTAAGAAAAACCTCTTTCTTTCTATATGATATATAAGGAGCTTTAGTTGTAGTTAAGCTTTTATGGATAAGTGTCTGTATTTTAAACAGCGACTTATAAATTCTTCCTCTATTTTGACTATCATTAACTTTATCAAAGAGAGAATGAGGTCTTAAACAAGGTGCGGCATCTGCGATAGTGCCCACAAATAGACAGGCGCATGTACAAATAGCCACAACATTGAAAAACAATGCTTTTCTTATCCTATTCATAATCCACCCAAAAAAATAGCCCCTACCTTGGACATTAAAACTATATTGAATAAATCTACCGTATTAATATAATTATAGCATATAAAAGGGCAGATGACAAGATCTGTAAAGTTTTCTATTTTTACACGTATTTCTTTTAAAATCAGGTGGTTATGGAAAGACATGGGATGGGATTACAAACTCAACCCATGGACACACGAGGGTATAGTCAGCACATTATATGCACCCTTTAAGGTAATATTCGCCCTCTTCGCGCTTACCGTGCTTGAGGCAGCCAGCGCCGTAAATGCGGCATTTTTTATGGAGTTCGCGGGTCGCAAGATCGCGCTGGCCAGGAGTGAGGTTGGGGGATTTTAGGAGATTCAGGATTGACTGGATCCGGAATTTATCTATGCCTGTCGCATAGATCGACGAGACCTGGTCTGGTCTGCCGCCGTCTTTTAGGGTCAGGGGTTTATCTATTAAGAGGAATTCGTGATTCACGCTCGCTCGGAGCCAGAAATCATAGTCCTCGCAGCACGGAAGGCTTTCGTCAAACAGGCCTACTCTGTCAAAAATCTCGCGCCGCGCCATCACAGTGGACATGCTGACAACGCATAATGGCAGGCATTTATCAAAGATACGGCCATGATGTTTTTTGTGCTTTTTCTTCTGATTGAGGAGTCTGCCGTTCTTGTACCAGATCTCCTGGGTGTGAGAGATCAGATATTTCGGGTTTTCCTGCATTTCCTCGATCTGCGTGGCAAGTTTGTCTTTATCCCACCGATCGTCTGAATCAAGGAAAGCAATAAATGGCCTGGCTGATTTTTTTATTCCTCTATTACGCGCAGAAGCAGGGCCTTTCCCGGAAACATCATCAATGACTATTAATTCAAAATCCTGATAGGTCTGGGATAAAACCGAATCTATTGCTTTTTTCAGTAATAGGCCACGGTTATGGGTGGGGATGACGACGTTGATCATGTCCTGATTTCAACTTATCTCTATGCGCGTTCTTTCTCTCGCGCAACAACCTCGATATGTTCTTCTGCCTTCGCGTGATCTTCTGCTTCATTTTATTCAATAGTGACTTTGCCGGTGCTGCCGATGATAGAGATGATCCTAGAATCTCCGCCCTTGTCAGTGATGCTTACAGAGCCGCTGGAGCCCTGGATCGCGCCTGTTGAACGAAAAATAACTTTATCGTCTTCAAAGGTAACCGGATCAGCTGCTTCTTCAGCTGCTTCCTCTCCTTCAATAGTCGGAGATTTAAATTCTATTGAACTCGCCAGCCTGCGTTTTTTCTCAAATATAGCGCCTTCGGAGTCCTCTATCCAGTATTCTCCGTTTTCAACGTCAAATACTACGATATACTCTCTTCTGTATGTGATGGCATTGCTTCGCGCGACACGTAACGTGCCTAAAATCGCCCGCGCAGTTGTTTTTATTCTTAAGCCTTTGCCAAAACCTGATGTAAATGGAATCGAGATCCCCAAAAGCATCCCGATGATAGCGAGCACCACGAGCATTTCTACGAGCGTGAAGCCGCGCCTGCTGTTCAAGGCTAAGCCTTGAACAAGCTTTTGTTCAAGGCTTAGCCTTGAACATATCCGCCTACCAGTTCGTAATATCATCTTTCTCGTCCCCGATGCCCTGGCCATTCGGGCCCACTGAATAAATGTCATACGAATACTCGTTGTGCGTGCCAGGATTCACATACACAAAGGCATTTCCCCACGCATCAAGATATTCACCTTCTTTATTGACTTCTTTTTCTCTGATCTTCATATACGGTCCGCTCCAGTCAGTGTCGCCAGGATCCTCTGTCAGCGCTGCTACCAGATTTTTATTGCCTGATTCCGGATACACGCCAATATCTGTCTCGTACATGCTTATAGCTGTCTCGATCGTGGCGATCTGCGCCTTTACTTTTGTCATTGCGCCGCGCTTGCGTGCCTGCTGCGCTCCGCTCACCACCATGCCTGCAAGTATTGTGATTATAGCGATCACAACCAAAAGCTCGATAAGCGTAAATCCTCTTTTCTTCATACGACCTCCGCTTTATGCTTCTCGCTTATCTGACCCCATACCATTCGCTTCGCTCATGTACGGGGCACGCAAATCGTGCGTGTCAAGATTGTCAGATAAGGGTCAAGTGTATTGTTTGGTTTCCCGGAGCACCTCTTCGGCAGTAGTTACGCCGGCCAGGATCTTACTAACCGCGTCCTCGCGCAATGTCTTCATACCTGATACCTGAGCCGCCTCTCTTATCGTCGTGGTGCTTGCCCGCTTTACCACCAGCTCCCTCATTTTGTCGTCCATAATAAAAAATTCGTATATGCCTGTGCGGCCCTTATACCCTGAGCCATTGCATTCTGAACAACCCACGCCCTTGTAAAACTTCATTCCTTTTATCGCATCTTTTGTAATACCTAATTCTTTCAGTTCCTCTTTCTTCGGCTCGTATTCTCTTTTACATTTCTGGCACAATTTTCTCAAAAGTCGCTGCGCAATAACCGCCCTCACCGTAGACGTGATCAAAAACGGCTCCACACCCATGTCCATGAGTCGCGTGACAGCGCCTGGCGCGTCATTTGTGTGCAATGTACTGAAAACAAGATGCCCTGTAAGCGCGGACTGTATCGCGATCTCCGCTGTCTCAGAATCGCGGATCTCTCCCACCATCAAGATATCAGGATCCTGCCTGAGCATGTGCCGCAGTGTCTTCGCAAAGCTTAGATCTATCTTTGTATTTATCGCGACCTGTATAATTCCCTCGA
>CAZBAQ010000110.1:0-3771 GCA_964489855.1 uncultured Planctomycetia bacterium
TGTTGTGTCACTTCCTATGGTGTTCTTGTAGGTATCCAGCGTCTTCAGGAACGAGTAAAACTCAGGGTCTTTATTATAGGCGTCCGCGTAGATCGCGATCGCCTCTGCGTCTGCTGTACCTTTTATCTCCTCTGCTGCTTTATACGCCTTTGAAGTAATCTCTTTTAACTCCTTTTGCATCTGGCCTTCTATCTCTCTTTTTTTGCCCTGGCCTTCTGAGCGGTATCTCTCAGCAGCCCTTTTTCTCTCCGAGATCATCCTCTCATAAACCTTATCGCGGACATCTGTTACATAATTTATCCTCTTTATCCTCACATCGACTAGTTCAATCCCATACTGTGGTACTATCTCCTTGGCCTGTTTGAGGATACCTCGCGTAATCCCTTCCCTGCCAACATTTATCGTCTCAAGCGCCTCATCAGTCGCCTTTATTTCGTCGCCTTCGCCAGCGTCCCATGCCTCTACGAGTCGATTTGAATTACGCACTATCTCCACGAGGTTGTGTTTCGTGATATGATCCCTTGCTGCAGAATCCACTATATCGTCAAGTCGCGCATGCGCGCCAATCTCATTCGTCACAGACTGCATAAACTTGAGCGCATCCACTATCTTCCAGCGCGCGGTCGTGTCAACCCAAATATACCTCTTGTCCTTTGTCGGAACTTGGTTCGGGTTGCCATCCCACTGAAGGATCCGTTTTTCAAAATAATTTGCCTGGCGGATAAACGGAAGTTTAAAATAGAGGCCTGCTTCTGTTATGGGTTTTCCTATCGGCTCGCCGAACTGCGTGATAACAACCTGCTGCGTCTCGTCAATAGTATAAAGTGCGCCGCTTACAAAAAAAAGCATTGCCAAAACCACAACGGTTATAACGATATTTATCACTGTCTTCATTGTACACCTCCGTCTTTATTCAATCTCAGAAGAGGCAGTATGCTATTGGACGAGGAATCCATGATATATTTCTGGCCTGTCTTTGGCAACACCTCATTCATCGTCTCTAAATACAGTCTTTTGCGCGTGACCTCTTTTGCCATTCTATATGCATCCCATGTCGCGATAAACCTGGATGCATCTCCCTTTGCCATATTTATCCTGTTCAATGCATAACCTTCGGACTCCCTGATCGTCTTTTCTGCCTGGCCCCTTGCAGTCGGGATGGCCTTATTATACGCCTCCCATGCCTGGTTTATCATCTTTTCCTTTTCCTGTTTTGCTTCATTTACTTCGTTAAAAGATGACTTGACTTCATCGGCAGGATTTACATTTTGTAATTTAACAGTGACGATCTGAACCCCGCTGTCATAAAAATCCAATATCTCCTGCAGTTGATCCTGCATCTCTTGATTGATCTCTACTCTTCGCGTCGTAAGCGCCTCGGTTACCGAGGCATCGCCAACCACCTGACGCATCACTGCCTCAGAAATACTTCGTATGGTCTCGCGCGGATCTCTTATATTAAATGATAATTTCACGGGATCCTTTACCTTAAACTGTACTATCCATTCTACGATCAAGACATTCAAATCACCTGTAAGCATAAGAGATTCGTCAAAATATTCCCTTGTAGAATATTGACTCTTTATGCCTGCTTTTAATGTCTTGAATCCAAATTCTTCCTTAAATATATACTTTACCTTGACCTTATTGGCCTTTTCTATTCCCATGGGGATTTTAAAGTGGAGTCCCGGGTTTGTGCTGCGCACGTATTTCCCGAACCTCCTTATAACGCCCACTTCATCCGGTCCGACCGAATAAAGCCCTGAAAAAATAAAGATCAGACCCAGAAATACGGCCACTGCGGGAAAGATATATTTTTTTATATCTGGCATCGCGTTGACCGGCCTTGGTTTTTTGCTCCCTCCCAATAGTTCATCGGGCGTGTTGAAATCCATAAATCCCTCCTTCTGGTTATTGTCTATTTATTTTACTCTTAAAGCATCAGTTACGCAATGATAAAAAAAATTTTAAAAATTTTCATTTTTTGCGGTTTTTTCTTTGAAAAATGAAAAATTATGTTATACTAAGCTTTAGATAGAGATTTTTTTGAAAAATAAAAAATAAAACAACGAAAGGTGATCTATCATGAAATTTAATGGCAAACTATTAATCATCGGCTGCGGCTCTGTCTCTCAATGCGCCATTCCGATCGTGCTCCAGCTAATCGACATACCGTCAAAGAATATCACCATCATGGATTTTGTCGATAATCGCGCGCGCGTAAAAGACTCGCTGGATAAAGGCGTGAAATACGTGATGGACCGCGTGACTGAACAAAATTACGCACAGCTACTCGCAAAATACGTCGGGCCGGGCGACATGATCATAGATCTCGCGTGGAACATCGACTGCATTACAATAGTCCAGTGGTGCCGCAACAATCAGGTCCTGTATGTCAACACATCTGTTGAGGAATGGGATCCTTATAAAGACATGGAAAGAAACGATCCTACCAAATACACCCTTTACTCACGACACATGGAACTTCGCCAGAAGATAAATGGATGGAGTGACAGGTCCACGATCTCCGCTATTGTCGATCACGGTGCAAATCCAGGACTTGTATCGCATTTTACAAAACACGCGCTCATAGGCATTTCAGAAAAGATCCTTAAGGAAAAATCAAACGACCGGAGAAAAAAAGAACTGGAAAAATCCCTGAGCGATAAAGATTTCGCAAAGCTAGCACAATTGACAGGCGTCAAAACGATCCACATAAGCGAACGCGACACGCAGATAACCGACAAACCAAAACAGGTCAATGAATTTGTAAACACATGGAGCATCGAAGGATTTTTCGAAGAGGGCATCGCTCCTACAGAGCTTGGCTGGGGCACGCATGAGTATCTGATACCTAAAAATGCCTTTTTCCATAAGGTCGGGCCGCAGAATCAAATATGCCTTACCTCTATCGGCATGAAGACATGGGTGCGTTCGTGGGTCCCATGCGGAGAGATCACAGGCATGGTAATCCGCCACGGCGAGGCATTCAGTATCTCAGACCGACTGACTGTATGGGACGACGGAAGAGCGGTCTACAGGCCCACCGTGCATTACGCATACTGCCCGTCCAATGCAGCCGTAAATTCTTTGCATGAGCTAGAGATGCGGCAGTTTCATCTCCAGGAAAAGCAACGCATAATGAACGACGAGATCATAGACGGACGAGACGAGCTTGGCGTGCTTTTAATGGGCCATGATTTCAATTCATGGTGGTGCGGGAGTCTCCTGGATATACACTCTTCACGCAAACTTGTCCCGCACCAGCAGGCTACCACGATGCAGGTCGCGATCTCTGTAGTAGCGGCCGCGATGTGGATGATCCAGAATCCAAAAAGAGGTTTCTTGCTGCCTGATGACATAGATCACGAATTTATTCTAAAGACCTCTATGCCTTACATAAAGCCTTTTGTCTCAGAGGCGGTTGACTGGACACCATTAAAAAATCTCAACACGAAATTCACAAAATTCGATGTCTCCAGGCCAAAAGACGAGGACGTATGGCAATTTGCAAGTTTTCTGGCCGATTCCGGACAAAGGGCAAACGTATATGACGCAAGGACAGAACAACCACAAGTCGTCAAAGTCTAAAGCCGAGATCAGCGGCATAGAAAATCTCATAAGGGCGACACTTAAAAAACATCGCTCGCCTTTTATGCTGATCAGGCGCTCGGTCCTTAAAAAACAATACGAGCGTTTCTGTAAATGCCTGCCCGAGGTCACGCCTTATTACGCCATAAAGGCAAACCCCCACCCCGGCATCATAAAAAC
>CAZBAQ010000111.1:0-3769 GCA_964489855.1 uncultured Planctomycetia bacterium
GGGGGGGGCAAAAATGAAAAAATCATTAAAACCATTGCTATGGGCACTTGCACTGATAGCGAGTATATCATTGGTGGTGTTTAGCTCAGATGGATGTAAATCTACAGTACCGCCAGTTGAGGAATCTGAAGCAGAAGAGCAGGTTGGGGAGGAAGTTACCGATAAATTTGAAGAGAAAACTTTGGAGGAGCCGGAAGCAGAAGCAGCAGTAGAAGAAAAGGCAGTGCCATCGGATTAAGGAGGGGAAACAGAAAAAGCTGTGGTGGAAAAAACGGAAGAAGCAGCAGAGGAAACAATTGAAGGTGCATTTAAAGCCCCGATTATCAGCCTGGAAATAATTGAAGGTCCCGCATATTCCCAGCTTGGTGATAATGTCTGTTACTACAGAGTGAGAGCAAATGTTACGGGCAATCCTTATCCGACTATATCTTTTAATAAGGATGATAGTTTGGGATCATGGGGTAATACCGTCTCACAGGTAAATCTGTATAAAAACGGGGACTCTTTTACATTAGAAGCTGTCGCTGCAAACTCTCAGGGTACGGTCTCTGATTCGATAATCTTATCATATGCATGCCAGCAGCATATTCCAATTTTAATTAAAAATGATACTGGCGGGACTTTATCCATAAGTCTTAGCGGACCTGCTAATTTTGATTTCAGTATTCCACCTGGACAACAAAATATATATGTAATTCCCGGTACTTACAATTATACAGTTAAAGGGTGTGGAGGTGCAGTGGAATCCGGTACGAAGGATTTATCTACATCCGGCGACGAGTGGAGATGGTGGTGTGGATACTTTTAATTAGGAGTTAAAGTATTTTATTGGACATTATAAATCGCTATATGCTATAGTACTGCTGATTTATTATCTAGTGATTGTAAAACCTGCTTTTCCGGGTCATGGAAAATATAATTTAATGATTTTTTAGGACTTTATGAATACAAAAAAACTATATATATCCATCCTTATACTAACTGTTGTCTTTTTCCTGAGTATATCCGCATTATTTGATCAATGTAAATTTTCCGGTGTCAGTGTAAGAGAAGAACAGGCAGAAGAGGTGGAAACAGAGGTAGGCGCAGAACCTGAAAATGAAAAGTATAGTGTAGCATACTTCGAGGTAAGTATCGATGAAAGCTCCATGCATTTTGAGCATAGGATGGCCAGTGTTTCTGCTGTGAATCCCGATGGGACTGATGAGAAATTGATTTATAGTGATTTAAATGAGAAATATGACCTGGGAAGAATATACAGTGTTTCTCCTGATAGTAGCAGGATAAGCTGTGGATTTTATGAGGGCGGCAGGGGCGCATATAGCGAACTGCGTGTTATAGATATAAATACAGGGGATCTGATCTCGGCTGTTGAATTTGATTATACGGAAACTCAATCCATGGAACTGATGGCTGATATATATGGTGAGCCGGTATGGTCACATGATAGTAAAAGGATTGCCTTTGAAACTGTCACTAACCCTTATTCGGATGATTTCAGTGATGGAAGGATCTCCATTGTCAACATTAATACCGGTGACATACAGGATGTTGACTTAGATAAGGAAATAATTTCTGATGAAAGCACTACTTTTATATATCCGGTACTGTTCTCACGGGATGATGATAAACTGTTCTGTATTTTAATTACTTTCTATCCAAAAATGGAAGATGGAGCTATTCTGGACTATTTTTCCAGAATTAAAAAACTGTTGAGTGTCGATATTTCCAGCGGCGAGGTTAAAACAATCTTAACTATTGATGAATTTACAGAAGGGGAGATGAGTTTTGATAATTTTAATCTCTTTATCCGGCAGGATATGCTGACTTTTCAGGTTGTGGGTGATTTTGAAGAAGATGGTGATATCTGGGTATGCAGCAGCGACGGGAGTAATTTATCCAAACTGACCGGCAATACCGATCTAAGGGAACAGCAGCCTTCAATTCTTGAAATAGATGATACTGTTGAGAAAATTGCCTATATGGGAGTAAAAAGATACGGAACCATTTCAAGCCATTTAAATAGTGGTGATATATATACTATGAACATAGATGGTTCTGAACAGAACAGAGTTACAAATTATGAGATTGGTGCCGTAAAGCCGATATTTTCTCCTGATGGCAGGTATCTGGCTTTTATTCATTATATCTATGATGATAATATGGAATATGTGGAAAGCAGCCAGATAGAAGTATATGATATAGAGACGGAGGAGATAAAAATTGTTGCATCCGGTACCAGTATTTTTGAATTAATAGGGTGGATAAGGACGGATATACGATAATATTTTAGAAGCTGTAAACTACATTGACCAAAAAGAATCTTCCTCTCCGACAAATTGACTTATTATACAATTTCTATTAATATATCCAATTGTTTAAGGCGGGATTACCCTCATCAAGGGCCCATAGCTCAGTTGGTTAGAGCAGCGCACTCATAATGCGGAGGTCCCAGGTTCGAGTCCTGGTGGGCCCACCACCAATATACTGTTCGATGAATATATTAAGGCTCTTCACCAAACAAGGGGGGAATCCGTTCCCTAACAGCATAAGGCTTTGACTCTCAGTCTGTAATTCTCAAAGTTTCTGAATCCATAAGCACGTCTTGATATAGTCTCCATTTTATTATGAAAGCCCTCCAAAATTCCATTACTTTTTGTAAACCTAAACATCCTTACCACCTCCTCCTGCCAGGATTCCAAAGTCTTACCCAGGGTCACAAGGGAATCAAGGGCTGAATCCTTAAGCTTATATATGCAGTCAAGAAACAGGGGTATAAGTTTTTTGCACTGATAAGCAGTCTGTTTCTTGGTAAGAAGAAGCCTTACAAGATCCTGTTTGAAATCATATATAGCCTTAAGCCCAGGATAGAGGGACAGATAAGAATATAGATTCTTTATCTGTTCATGTTTAAGGTTCCACTTATGCCTTCTCATAAGGGAAAGAAGTCCCCTGTTCTTTCTCCCGGCCGGATCGATATCAGCCCATACCTTTAGGAAGTGATGGTTAACCAGCCTTATTACATGAAACCTGTCTGATACTATGGCCGCATTAGGGAAGTGTTTCTCTATTATATTCCTGTAGGTTTTAGACAGATCCATTACTACTACCATAACATCTTCTTTACCCTTAAGGCGGGCAAAATAGGCTTCCAGAGCCGATTCCGAGCGTCCCAGGGTCACATCATATACCTTATGGTTTCTAAGATTGCATATGGTAGTAGCATAGCCTTTCCTTCTGGTAAAGAAGTGCTCATCTATTCCCATCACTCTGGGGCAGGGAGTGTTCTTTGTCTCAGCAACTTTTCTTTCAAGATAGTCATGGAACCATCTTTCCACAGTAGCTGTGCCAATACCCAGACTCTTTGAAAGGTAGCTCTGTGTATGTCCGTTAGCATGTCTTTCAAATACTTCGGCTCTGAATGCTTCAGTCGATCTCTTGTACATCAGTACTCCGGGAAATCTCTGGTTAAAGTATCTTTTGCAGCTTGTGCAGTAAAACTTTGTAGCATCAAGATGAAGCTCTGTCCTTCTAAGTCCTATGCTCTCATGATTTAACCTTCTAATGTATTTGGCTTTCTTTTCCAGGTCTTCACCTCTGCAAAATGGGCATCTTACCTTACCTGTATATCTTGCTTCATAGATAAGGGGTTTTCTTCCATGGATTCTTGTTATTTCATATCCATGGATATTTAGTATACTTGTGTCTAAGGGCATTACGTTCTCCTTTTTTAGTTTAGTGTTCTAAAACTATTATAGAACGTTTTGCC
>CAZBAQ010000112.1:0-3738 GCA_964489855.1 uncultured Planctomycetia bacterium
ATAATTTATAAGCTATATAGAGGAGTGATTTATGCTACCGGATAAGTACGGAAAATTTGACGGTTTTGGAGGCAAGTTTGTGCCTGAGACGCTTATGTGCGCGCTACAGGAGCTGGAAAAAGAGTATAAGAAGGCCCTTAAGAGCACTAAGTTTAAGCGGGAATTGGGTGAGTTACTGGAGGTCTATGCAGGAAGGCCTACCCCGCTTTATTTTGCCAAGAATCTGTCAAAACAAACAGGTTGTAAGATCTATCTAAAAAGAGAGGATTTGTTGCACACAGGCGCGCACAAGATCAATAACACGCTTGGCCAGGTGCTCTTGGCAGTGAAAATGGGCAAGTCGCGCATTATTGCAGAAACAGGCGCTGGTCAGCATGGCGTGGCAGCTGCAACTGCAGCAGCTGTGTTCAGGCTTCCGTGCGACGTGTACATGGGCATCGAGGATATAGAACGCCAGGCCCTGAATGTATTTAAAATGAAGCTTTTGGGCGCAAGGGTTATACCGGTTTCTTCTGGCTCAAAGACCCTTAAAGACGCGACAAACGAGGCAATACGTGATTGGGTAACAAATGTCCGCACGACACATTATATAATAGGCTCTGTTGTCGGCCCGCATCCATATCCAGCTATGGTAAGGGATTTTCAGGTAGTTATTGGAAAAGAAACCAAAAGGCAGATTTTAAAATACGAGGGGCGCCTACCTGACTACATGGTCGCGTGCGTTGGCGGCGGTTCGAATTCTATAGGATTTTTCCACGAGTTTTTTAAGTCAAAGGTGAGATTTATCGGCGTGGAGGCAGGCGGACTTGGTTTAGCCAGCGGCAAACATGGCGCAGCGCTCTGTAAAGGTAAGTCAGGCATTCTACATGGAAGCAAAAGCTATTTACTCCAGGATAAAGACGGCCAGGTGAAAGTCGCGCATTCTATCTCTGCAGGACTTGATTATCCTGGCGTAGGCCCGGAGCATTCTTATTACAAAGAAAGCGGAAGGGCAGAGTACGTGGCTGTAACTGATAAAGAGAGTCTAGAGGGATTCAGGATGCTGTCAGAAATAGAAGGCATTATACCGGCGCTGGAACCAAGCCACGCGATATATTATGCAGTAAAAAAACTGGCGCCAAAACTAAAGAAAAATAAGATTATAGCTATCTGCCTGTCAGGCAGGGGCGACAAAGACATAGACATAATCAAACATGAATCGCTTAGATAAAAAATTTAAAGAATTGAAGAAAAAGCGCAAGAAGGCATTTGTCGCTTTTATAATGGCAGGCGACCCGTCACTCGATGCTACGAAAAGACTTATCTTTGAACTGGAGAAGAGCGGTGCTGATATTATTGAGCTCGGCGTGCCATTTTCAGATCCTTTAGCAGACGGCCCTACCATACAAAGATCTTCCAAGCGCGCCTTGAAACGCAAAGCCACCATAGATAGCGTATCCAGTCTGGTTAGAAATGCCAGATTAGAAACAGAGATCCCGATAGTTTTCCTTACTTATTACAACCTGATATACCATTATGGGCTCGAGAGGTTTGTGAAAAAAGCAAGGTCCTCAGGCGTTGACGGCGTAATAATCCCGGATCTGCCGCCCGAGGAGTCAAAAGACTTGCAGCGTATTGCGAGGAAAAATAAGTTCTCGCTGATTCATCTTGCAGCGCCTACGAGTTCAAGGGAAAGGCTCAGGAAAATATCAGACGCCTCGACCGGATTTATTTACTATGTCTCGCTCACAGGCACAACAGGCGCGAGAAATAAATTGCCAAAAGAAATATCCGGCAGCCTGAGGAGATTAAAAAGGGTGACAAAAAAACCAGTATGCGTAGGCTTCGGGATCTCAACACTTGAGCAGGTAAGATCGATCTCAAAATCAGCTGACGGCGTGATCGTGGGAAGCGCGATTATAAAGGTAATCGAGCAAAACATCGGCAAAAAAAACTTGGTGAAAAAGGTAGGTAAGTTTGTTCAAGGCTTAGCCTTGAACAGGCCTGTTCAAGGCTAAGCCTTGAACAAGTGGAGGGTTAACATGTACGCTGTAATAATAGCTGGCGGAAAAGGCGAGAGGCTGTGGCCCAAGAGCACTCACGGCAGGGCAAAGCACGTCCTGGCCTTTGGCACAAAAAATGTGATGATCCAGGAGACAATAAGAAGGCTGAAGCAGCATTTTTCAGCGGAAAACGTGTTTCTTATAACAACAAAAAAGCAATTCCCGTCTTTAAAACCTTATGTCTCCGGCCTCAAAAGAAAGAATATACTGCTGGAGCCTGAAGGGAAAGACACGGCAGCTGCCATCTGCCTCGCGGCGCTGACAATAGAAAAAAGATCCGGAGACGCGACGATGGTTGTTTTGCCAGCGGATCACATAATAAAAGATTCGAAATTATTTTTTAAAAACCTGGCTTCTGCTGAAAGAATAGCCGAGTCTGACTCTTGCCTGGTAACAATGGGAATAAGACCGAAATACGCCTCCATCGGCTATGGCTATATTGAAACCGGCAGGCAATCAGGGGCATCTTACCTGGTAAAAAGATTTATTGAAAAACCAAAAAAGACACGGGCTGAAAAATTCTACAAGAAAAAAACGTTTTTTTGGAATAGCGGCATTTTTATATGGAGGACTAGCTCAATATTAGCGGCGTTAAAAAGACATATGCCTACCCTGTACTATGCCCTGAAGGATGCTGTGAGATTCGAGGGTAAGAAAGGTTATTCCATAAAACTCGCTAACGAATATTCGAGACTCAATCCTGTGTCCATAGATTATGGCGTCATGGAGCCGACCGCGAAGAATAAAAGCCAGAGGCTGCTTTGCGTAAAGGCTGGCTTTGACTGGGTGGATATAGGCTCGTGGTCAAGTGTGGAAGAGATCTACGATAAAGACGCTAGCGGCAACATAGTGCTTTCCTCGAGCGTACTCCTGGATGTAAAAAACTCTACTATTATCGGCGAGCGCGGCCACAAGATAGGCGTTATAGGGGTCAAGGACCTGATAATAGTGCAGACAAAATCAGGCACGCTGGTCTGCCACAAGGATAACGTCCAGGAAGTCAAAAAACTGGTCAGGAAATTCCGATAATGAGGAGGATATTAGGGCTCGATGTAGGCGAGAAGCGGATAGGCGTGGCAGTGAGCGATGCGCTTGGTATAACAGCGCAGGGGCTGGAGACAGTAAAGCGGGAAAATGCGCTTGAAGAGATAAAAAGCCTGGTAAGAGAATATGATGTTAAAAAAATAGTCGTCGGCATGCCGTTCAATATGGATGGGTCAAAGGGCGAGCGGGCGCGCTTCACAGAAGATTTTTTGGTTTTGCTGAAAAAAGAAATAGACATCGAGACACTGACTGTCGACGAGAGGCTTACTACTGCGCAGGGAGAACGCATCCTGCTGGAAGCAGACCTTTCGAGAAAAAAGCGCAGGCGCTCGATCGATAAGATCGCGGCGCAGCTGATCTTGCAGACATACCTGGATTCTAATGTACAAGAAAATAGAGCTGGATAATGGACCTTCTATAATACTGAACCACATGCCTGGCATGGAATCAGCTACGATAGGCATATGGATCAATGTCGGTTCGCGCAATGAAAATGCGCCGGTCTCAGGCATATCGCATTTTTTAGAGCATCTTCTTTTTAAAGGCACGCCGACAAGACCCAGCCGGAAAATAAAAGAAGAGATAGAGGGACACGGCGGTTCGCTGAACGGGTTTACATCCGAAGATATCACCTGTTATCTTGCCAAGGTCA
>CAZBAQ010000113.1:0-3720 GCA_964489855.1 uncultured Planctomycetia bacterium
GATAAAGATGTTATGGCCGGGCTGAAGGAAGATCTGAAAAAGGATTTTTCTATTCAAAAGATCGCCTCGAAAAGCGAGGCCAGAAAATTCCTTTCAGGCGCAAGGCCTTTTAAAAAAAAGTTTGTTATGTACACGAAAGGGGAATTCACGGGACTTGTATTAAAGGACAGCGATTTACTGGATGTCAGCGTCCTTCATGATATGGTCGTGGAGCCGTTAAAGAAAAGGGCCAAGGGGAATATTTCAATAGATTTTACCAAGGATATAGATTATGCTGTTAAAGAGGTGGACGCGGGCAGGTTTTCGCTTGCAGTTATGCTGAATGCCACGAAGATCACCGAGATCCGCGACGTGGCATTTGCCGGGAAGCGCATGCCGCAGAAATCGACTTATTTCTACCCCAAGGTCCTGACCGGCCTTGTGATCAACACCTTCTAAAAGATGCCTTTATTCAGAAAACCAAAATACGCGGTCGTAAAGGTCTCAAAGCGCAAGGGCGTTCCGGACGGGACATGGCTCAAGTGCGAGGGCTGCGGGGAAATGATCTACAAAAAGACCCTTGATGAGAATTTCAGGGTCTGCCCTAAATGCAATTACCATTTTGTGTTAGGCGCGCATGAGCGTATAGACATGTTTCTTGACGGGGGAAGCTTTGAGGAATTTGACAAGGGCATGAAGCCGCGCGATATTTTAAAATTTAAAGGGCCAAAGAGTTATGCTGAAAAGATAGAGAAGGATACGCTGATCACCGGCATGGAAGAGGCCATAATCACGGGCAAGGGCCGCGTTAACAACAGACAGATCGCGCTTGCCGTGACTGATTCGCGTTTTATAATGGGCTCCATGGGTTATGTGGTGGGAGAGAAGGTCACCAGGGTTACTGAGTATGCGACTGAGAATGAGCTGCCCCTCGTGATCATATCCGGTTCTGGCGGCGGGGCAAGGATGCAGGAAGGCATGATCTCTTTAATGCAGATGGCAAAGACCTGTGCGGCGCTTGCAAGACATAATGAGGCAGGATTTTTATACATATCAGTGCTTACAAACCCCACAATGGCAGGGGTTTTGGCGAGCTTTGCTTCCCTGGGAGATGTTAACATCGCCGAGCCAAAGGCGCTCATTGGTTTTACAGGCCCCAGGGTCATTGAGCAGACAATCCGCCAGAAATTACCCGAGGGTTTCCAGACATCAGAATTTCTTTTAGAGCACGGACTTATAGATATGGTAGTGAACCGCAAGAGCCTGAGAGACACTGTGGTGCAGCTCGTGGATTATATGGCTTAACTTGACAAATGGAATCAAAAAATCTCAGCAAGATAAGAACCGGCACATTCTGTAGTGCCAGTTTTATTTTAATCTCCTACCTTGTATTTCGCACAAATCTACCTAAAATCCCGACATTATTTTTATATAATCTGATCATTATAGCTGCTATGCAGTCGCTTGGCTTTTACAGGGGGCTCTTTTTTCTCGGGGCCTCGATTTTTCTTACGATCATTGCCTCGCTCGGCATGGATTTCTACTATGTCTGGAACGTCCCCATGTTTTTTATTGTGTTTTTAATCGTCGAGAGCCAGATAAAAAAACATGAATACAGTGACTTTATAATCTCAACGCGCATGGAAGAGGTAAGGGAAAACACGAACGTGCTCAGGGAACAGCGCAAAAGACATAAAAGAGAGGCCCTGCTCCTGGAAAAGAAAGAGGCGAGGTATAATCTGCTGAAGGACGTCACCTCCAGTTTGAGCTCTATGCTTTCCCTGGATGAAGTCACTGACCTGTTATTGGAAAATGCCCTGGATATAGTCGGGAAATCCGAATCAGCGCTTTTATTCATGGTGGACACGCAAAAACAGGAATTGAATCTGGTCGCGTCAAAGACAGGTAGTGGCTTTGAAAAGATAAAAACGAAGAAAGGCGATCTCCTGGACGATTGGGTATTCAAGCAAAGGCGATGTCTTCTGGTGGAGGACATCAGAAAGGATTTCAGGTTTGGCGGAAAGGGGCCAGAGGAATATCAGAGAAGTTTTCGATCGATCATTTCCTGTCCTCTTATCGAGGAGAAAAAGGTGACAGGCATAGTGAGGCTCGAGCATTCAAGACCGTATAATTACAACTCAGAGGATCTGAAGCTTTTGGATGTCCTGTGCGATTTAGGCGCGGCCAGTCTGGAGAACGCCAGGCTCTACGGCCAGACGTTAGAGCTGGCTATAAAAGATGGTTTGACAGGCCTGTATCTGCGCAGGTTCTTCCTGGATAGATTTAAAGAGGAGCTTTCCAGGTCATTGCGCAATGACCTGGATTTTTCTCTCCTTATTTTAGATATAGACGATTTCAGGAATTATAATGATAAATACGGGCATACAGCAGGGGACATAGCCTTAAGGACTATATCAAGGGTGCTCGGCGGATTTGAGGATAGCGGTATAGTCTCACGTTATGGCGGCGAGGAATTTGCCATACTTTTGCCGGAGACATCGAATAAAAAGGCTAAGAGAATAGCCGAGGATATCAGGTCAGCTGTTAAAGAGGAGACGATAGAGTTGCGCAGGGTAAAGACGAATGTTACTGTCTCCATAGGCGTGGCCACTTTTCCAGAGGACGGAAAGATGGAGGACCAGCTTATATTAAAGGCAGACGAGCGTCTTTACCAGGCGAAGAGGGAAGGGAAGGATAGGGTCCACGCTTAATGGATTTTTTGATTTATTTTATTATTACAATACTGGTGTTGTCTTTGAGCTACAGGATAAAGCTGTCTCATGCGTTGATTTGTTCTATATCGCTGGGTGTATTTATTATGGTCAGGGCCGGAGCGATATTTACATATGAGACAATGGTCTTCGCATTGTTTATAAACTCGATCCCTTTTATTACAGATAGATTCAAAAAGGATTTTATCAGTCACAAAGAAGATATGCGTCTTGATCTTGATAAGGTAAAGCGCGTGCACGAAGACCTGATGGACGAGGACAGACGCGAGATCGAATCGAATCTTGAGAGAGAAAAGAAATCGGAACATGTCCTGTCGTTATATGAGATATCGAAGGATATGTCCGCGTGTCTTTTATTCGAGGATATCTTTAGTATTTTCTCCTCGACATTAAAGCGCTCGTTCAGGTTCAGGCTGTCAAGGCTCGTGCTTTTAAAGGAATCAAATGACATAGACAGGGTGTACCAGATAGAACTCGGCCATAAGATCAACAGCGCTGCGCCTGATGATTTTGACAGGGAGATCGCGAAGGTCGCGCTGGAGGCAAGAAGGCCGGTCTTGATTTCTTTGCAGGAAGGTTCGGATTTTTTAAGGCGATTGTCGGTTGTGAGGGATTTTGAAACGCTTGTCTCTATTCCTCTTTTTGTCGGGGAAAGGGTGGCCGGGATTTTATATGTCGAGAATCTTCCGAGGCCGTACTTTGAGAATTTCGTAATCCTGGCAGGGCAGTTTGCGATACAGTTCCAGAAAGTCATCCTGTATAAAAAGGTGCAGGAGTCATCCATTACGGATTCTCTTACCGGTATTTCTACAAGGCGGTATTTTTTAGAAAGGTTTTCAGAAGAGATAAGGCGGTCGATGCGGCATAAGACGAATGTGTCATTTCTCATGCTGGACCTGGATCATTTCAAGAAAACGAATGATAAGTTCGGGCATCTCGTGGGCGATGTTGTCCTGAAAGAAGTGGCGGCTATACTTAAGGCGAACTTGCGAGAGATCGATATTATCGG
>CAZBAQ010000114.1:0-3700 GCA_964489855.1 uncultured Planctomycetia bacterium
CCCGACATGCGCGATCGTGGATGGCGTGTGCGTTGGCGGAGGATTCGAGTTGGCGCTTTCGTGTAAACATATCCTGGCGACCAGAAACAAAAATACTGTGTTTGGATTGCCGGAAGTAAGGCTGGGCATCAGTCCTGGTTTTGGCGGCCCTCATAGACTAAGAGAAAAGATAGGTACAGTAGAAGCGGGGCGCCTTATTGATTCAGGAAGGATGATAGATGCAGGAGAGGCATTGGCCTTGAAGATCATCGACAGGATCATCCCTGACTCAAAAAAAGGATCTTACCACAAACTCGCGGGTTTTTGCCTGGAACGTCAAAGAGACGCTGTAGATATTGGCGTGTCAAAGGATGAAGTCGAGACAGAGGAGAGACGTCTGGTAGCTGAAAAGATATTCCAGGCGCCTGCAAGGAATGCATTAGAATCATATTTGTTGGTGGATAAATACAGGAATCATGGATGGCCGGAGACCGAAGATGCGGATATTTACCCGATACAAAATCCTTTGGTTATCGGCGCTGGCACTATGGGAAATGGTATTGCCTATTTAATAAACTCGCAGGCAGGCCTTTCTGTGAGTATAACGGATTCAGACAAAGGCGCGCTGAAAAGGTCCATGATATATATTAAAGATATATATAAAGATGCTGTTGAAAGAAATATGATGTCTCGGGCCGAGGCAGGAAAGAGATCTAAAAAAATATTGTTCGGCATGGGGCGAGCCAGAGATACCGACATGGTCATAGAATCAATAACAGAGGACGCGTCGGCAAAGAAAAGTTTGCTTGTGGACATAGAGCGCGAGGTGAGCAAGGACTGCATCATAGCGACAAACACCTCTTGCATACCTATTGAAGAGCTGTCTAGATCCTTAAAAAATTCTGACCGTTTTCTTGGCCTGCATTTTTTTAACCCGGCGTACAAGATGAAGCTAGTCGAGGTCGTGCCCACGAGTTCCACCAGTAAGACCATATTAGCGACCTCTATCATGTTTTTGCGCCGATTGGGAAGGATCCCTGTAATAGTAAAGGATAGCCCCGGTTTTTTAGTCAACAGGATCTTCCTGCCGTATTTAAACGAGGCCCTTTTAATGGCTCGAGAAGGATTTTCGCGCGAGGTAATAGATTCAGCAATGCTTGAGTTCGGGATGCCAATGGGCCCGTTCCAGGTCTTAAAACAGATAGGCGAGGACGTGGCGCATAAAGCGATAAAGATATTGGAAGATGCTCAAGGCTTAGCCTTGAACAAGCCTTGTTCAAGGCTAAGCCTTGAGCAAGGGGATATAGCCGCGGAGTTGTTACGACCTATGAAAAAGCAGGCGGAATTATGCCTTAAAGAAAAGGTTGCAGCCAGCCGGGAAATAATAGACCTGGCGCTTTTGCTCGGCATCGGCTTCCCGCGCTCCAAGAGGATATGGGATGGGTAATAGTTTGCGACATTGTCCGAAGCAGACCTGTCTGCTTCGGACAGATAAGCGTTTTAAGCATCGAGAGACGTCTACCGCTACAATCGGGAACCTGCCTCGGGTTTGTTCGGGTAGCTGTCTCCCGAATAAATATAGTACAGGTTCCCGAATAGATTGGTAGACGTCTCTATTTATTTACTATGTTGAATAAGGTCATATCAATATACTCTAATACTGCGACGCTTGGTAAGATCGGTTATGCCATAAACCTTGCTGCAGGGATCACGAGGCTATCGGATGAGAAGGCGCTCGTTATCAATATGGTCAGGCAGACAGAGGGTCTGCCTGAGGCGATCGCAGGCATAGACATATTAAACCTGCAGGAGCTGGACAGCCAGCGCATGGAACAGATCAAAAAAGAGCATAGTCATATAGTCATCAACCTGCCCCTTGGCATGAATGAGTCTCTGTACGAGATACTGAGCTATTCGGATACGATCCATTATTTTGTGGATTCCACCAGGGATAGCCTTGTTGCCTCGTATGAGTTTTTAGAGGACTTGCTTAAAAAAGGCATGCAGGAGGTCCATTCCAAAATCAGGGTCGTGGTGAACAGGCTTAATATATTCGATAAATTTTCAAAAGGCGATATCTCGTGGCTGGTAAGAAGGGACATATGGGCCATCGTGCCTGAGCCAGGGATATCAGAGGCGCCAGTGGACGCAGAGGGCGTGCCGCTTGTTTTAAAGACACAGCCCTCGCTGTACTCAAAAGCGATATTACGCATAATAAAGAGGGAGCTGGACATGATGGTGGGCCTGGCACTCGGCAGCGGCGCAGCGTTTGGTATCGCGCATATAGGCGTCTTAAAGGTGCTGGAGCAGAACCGCATAACCGTGGATATGGTGTCAGGTTCGAGCATAGGCGCGCTCATAGCGAGCATGCTGGGACTCGGGTATTCTCCTAAAAGAATAGAATATTTTGCAAAGAAACTCACAAGCAAACTCAAGATCATGAGGCTATTGGATTTTACCCTGCCTGTATCAGGCATACTCGCCGGCAGGAGGCTGAAGAGGTTTTTGAAGACCATTTTAGGAGAAAAAACATTTGAAGATCTGGAAATACCTGTTAAGATAATGGTATATGACCTTGCCAACAGGGAAACGCTCACTATAGAGAGCGGTCCGCTAGTCGAGGCCGTGTACATGTCAATAGCTGTGCCGGGCATATTCGAGCCAAAGACAATAAAGGAAAGGCTCATGGTGGATGGCGGGATCTCGGATCCCGTGCCAGTGGACGCGCTGCTGAAGGAAGGCGTGAAAAAGATCATAGCAGTGAATGTCCTGCCGGGCCCTGAAGATATACATGAGAGAAACATGCTCTTGAAGAAAAGATCAAAGGAAGACGAGGTACAGATGCTCACAGGTCCTTTTGACATCAGGCTGAAACTGAAGATGCGTAATTTTTTCAGGGGTATCTTCACGCCAAATATATTTGACGTGATCATGACCAGCATGCAGTCAATGGAATACGAGCTTGCAGAAGTGAGCTGTAAAAAGGCGGGTGTTGTTTTGCGGCCGGTTGTCATAGACGCGACCTCGATCGATTTTCACCTTGCCGGAAATTTTATAAGGAAGGGCGAAGAGGAAGCGCTCGCGCATATTGACGAGATAAAAAAGATGGCGGGATCCTGATATGGCAGGGGGAGCGTTAAAGGTATTGATAATAGAATTTGATAAGCAGAATATCCTCAAGATAAGGGATGTTCTTTCATCCCCGTCAGGTATTTCTTACGATGTGTCCTGGGCGCAAAAGGAAGAAAACGTGCTGATGAGGGTCGATAAGGAGGATTTTGACGTGATCCTTATCTCGTACAAGCTCCCTGGCGCCAATGGCCTCGAGATATTATCTGACCTGCAATACAAGGATCTCGAGGGTCCGGTCATAATGATGGCTGATAAGGGAGACGAGGAGTTTTCCGCGCAGGCAATGCGGCTGGGCGCTTATGATTTTGTAATACGCGACAAGGGTTTTGAAAAAGGCCTGCCGCTGGTCATCCATAATGCCCTGAACGCGTTTCGCGCAAAAAAAGAAAGAGAGCGGCTGCAGAAGGAGATCGCTGCTAAAAATATAGAATTGGAGGCGGCAAACAGGAAATTAAAAGAGCTCGACAGGATCAAATCTGACTTTGTCGCGAACGTGGCTCATGAGTTCAGGACGCCGCTGACTATTATAAAAGGTAACACTGATATGGTAATAAAGGGCGGGCTCGGCAAGGTGACAGACCAGCAAAAG
>CAZBAQ010000115.1:0-3678 GCA_964489855.1 uncultured Planctomycetia bacterium
TATTTATCTCCGTTCCAATCCCTTATCTGACAAATCGTGCGTGTCGGATTTGTCAGGTTACTCGGTGGTGGGTGGTTCAGGGACCCCGTCCTTTACCATCTCAATATCCCTGTGGACTTTAAAACCTGTACCGGCAGGGATAAGGTGACCCATGATAACATTCTCCTTCAGCCCCCTGAGTTCATCTATCCTCCCGCTCGCAGCTGCCTCTGTCAAGACCCTGGTCGTTTCCTGAAAGCTCGCAGCTGAAATAAAACTTTCTGTTGAAAGCGATGCCTTTGTAATACCTAAAAGAATCGGCGTGGCACTCGCAGCCTTGCCTTTTTTCTTGGCGACTCTCGCGTTCTCTTTCTGGAAAATCTGCTTGTCCACCTGCATGCCTGATAAAAACTCTGTGTCGCCTGGTTCTTCCACCCTGATCTTTTTAAGCATCTGTCTTACTATGATCTCAATGTGCTTGTCATTTATTTTAACGCCCTGCAGCCTGTAAACCTCCTGCACCTCGTTCACAAGATACTCCTGCAACCGTTTCTCGCCGCTTACCTTTAATATATCCTGCGGGTTTATAGGCCCATCCACAAGCTGGTCGCCTGTAAAAACCCTGTCACCGCGGTACACGTTCAAGTGCTTACCGTGCGGTATAATATACTCGCGCTTCATGCCGGACTGCGCCTTCACAATAATCCTTCGCTGCCCTTTCTTTGACTGCGCGAACTCCACGATCCCGTCTATCTCGCTTATCATCGCAGGGTCTTTTGGCTTGCGTGCCTCAAAAAGCTCTGCCACGCGCGGCAAACCGCCCGTGATATCCTTTGTCTTTGTGACCTGCCTTGGCGTTTTCGCGATGAGGTTACCTGCCTTTATCGGCTCGCCATCCTGACACACGATGTGCGCTCCCGCAGGTATTGGATACAGGGCCAGCACTTCTTTTTTATCATTCTCAATGACTATCTGCGGGTGATACTCACCCCTGTGCTCTATAATAACCCGGCCTGTCCTGCCCGTGGCCGCGTCCATCTCCTCGACCATGGTGACTTCCTCTATGATGTCTTCGTACCTGACCTTGCCGGCAACCTCTGTCAATATCGGTGACGTGTACGGGTCCCATCTCACGAATATCACGTTCTTATCGATCTCTGTGCCGTCTTTATGGGACAACGCTGAACCCGACGGCACCATGTGTTTCTCAAGTTCCCTACCGTCCTCGTCATTTATGCTGATCTGGCCGTTGCGGTTCAAAACAACCACATCGCCCGTCTCCTGCTCGACTGTCTTTAAAGAATGATATTTCACCGTGCCTTTTGATTTTGATTTAATAAACGACTGCTCGATGATCCTCGACGCTGTTCCGCCGATGTGGAACGTCCTCATGGTAAGCTGCGTGCCCGGCTCGCCTATTGACTGCGCTGCAATGATCCCGACTGCCGTGCCCAGATCCACCAGATTGCCGCTCGCGAGATCCCTGCCATAGCACTTCGCGCACACACCATGCTTTGTCTCGCACGTCAACACGCTCCTGATCCTGATCTTTTCGATACCGACTGCCTCGACCTTATCTGCCGCCTCTTCGGTTATTTCCTCGCCTGCCTCTACAATGGTCTCGTCAGTAATAATATCAGCGATGTTATCCACAGCGACTCTTCCAATGATCCTCTCCTTTAAAGGCACGACCTCTTCGTCTGCCTCAATGATCGCACCCACCAGAATCCCGTTCATGGTGCCGCAATCAATTTCTTTAATAATCACGTCCTGCGCCACGTCCACGAGCCGCCTCGTCAAATACCCGGAGTCAGCGGTCTTTAGCGCCGTATCTGCCAGACCTTTTCGCGCGCCGTGAGTTGAAATAAAATATTCCAGGACTGTCAACCCTTCTTTAAAATTCGCCGTGATCGGCGTCTCAATGATCTCGCCTGACGGCTTTGCCATAAGACCTCGCATACCGGCGAGCTGCCTTATCTGCTGCTTTGAACCTCGCGCCCCGGAATTCGCCATCATAAACACCGGATTAAATACATCTAGTCCCTTAAATAAAAGATCGGAGACCTTGTCTGTGGTGTGCGTCCATATATCAACGATCTTATTGTATCTCTCTCGTTCTGTTATGATCCCTTTTCTATACTGGTCTTCAACGGAATTCACTTCCTTCTTTGCCGCCTGCAGCATCTTTTTCTTGTCCTGCGGGATGCGCAGGTCAGCTATCGCGATCGAGATGCCTGCGAGCGTCGCGTACTCAAAACCGGTTTCCTTTACGTCATCCAGAAGTTTGACAGTAACGTCATGACCAAAAAGTTTATAGCAGTCTGCTATGACCTTGCTCAGGTTTGATTTCTCGAGCGTCATGTTCACGTACGGCATGCCCTGCGGCAATATGTGGTTGAATATCACCCTGCCTGCTGTCGTCTCTACGGTCTCCTTGCCGATCTTTATCTTTATCTTAGCGTGGATATCGATCTCCCTGTCATAAAACGCGACCTCTGCCTCTGATGTATTCGCGAACGAGTAGCCCTCGCCCTTTGCGCCGCCTTTTTCCTGCGTCAGGTAATAGCAGCCCAGCACTATGTCCTGCGTCGGAGTTATGATCGGCCTTCCGTCTGACGGTGAAAATATATTATTTGAGGAGAGCATTATGAGCCTGCATTCCATCTGCGCCTCTGTTGAAAGCGGCACGTGTACTGCCATCTGGTCGCCGTCAAAGTCAGCATTAAACGCTGTGCAGACAAGCGGGTGTATCCTGATGGCCTTGCCCTCGATCAAAACCGGCTGGAACGCTTGTATGCCTAGCCTGTGCAGTGTCGGTGCCCTGTTCAAAAGGACAGGGTGGTCTTTTATGACATCGTCCAGGATATCCCACACCTCTAATCGCGCCTTTTCCACCATCCTCTTGGCGCTCTTTATCGTGTTCTCAAAACCTTTTTCCTTTAATTTTTTAATGATAAACGGCTCGAACAGTTCCAGCGCCATCTTCTTTGGAAGCCCGCACTCCCATAGCTTCAGCTCCGGACCAATGACAATAACGCTCCTGCCGGAATAGTCTACGCGTTTTCCTAAAAGATTCTGTCTGAAACGGCCCTGTTTTCCCTTTAACATGTCGCTTAATGACTTCAGCGGCCTGTTCGCAGGCCCGAGAACAGCCCTTCCATGCCTCCCGTTATCAAAGAGCGCGTCCACTGCTTCCTGAAGCATGCGCTTTTCATTTCTCACAATAATATCAGGCGCCTTTAATTCCAGAAGTTTTTTCAACCGATTGTTCCTGTTTATGACCCTTCTGTATAAATCGTTAAGGTCGCTTGTCGCAAACCTGCCGCCCTCAAGCGGCACGAGCGGCCTCAGGTCAGGCGGTATAACAGGGATCGTATCCAGTATCATCCAATCCGGCCTGTTGCCTGATTTCTTAAACGCCTCCATTATCTTTAATCTCTTCAATGTCTTGAGTTTTGCCTGCGCTGACTTTTGCTCGATGAGATTTGCCCTTAGCTCTTTGATCATGGCATCAAGGTCAAGCTCTTTTAAAAGCTCTCTTATTCCCTCAGCGCCTATCATTGCCTTGAATTTGCTCCCGTAATGATCAACATATTCCCTGTATTTTTCCTCGTTCAAAAGCTCTTTTTTCTTTAACGGCGCATCTCCGGGATCGACCACGATATATTCCTCGTAGTAGATGACTCTTTCGAGGTCGCG
>CAZBAQ010000116.1:0-3648 GCA_964489855.1 uncultured Planctomycetia bacterium
GCATAGGAGGGCAGGCGGGAATCCGCGCTCCACTGTGGCTACCACTACAGAGATCTATGATTACCTGCGGCTTCTTTTCAGCCGCATAGGCATACCTTATTGCTGCAAATGCGGGCAGAAGATACAGCGCCAGAGCCAGGATGAGATAATCGACAGGATCCTGGAGTATCCCAAAGGCGCAACGCTTTTAATAATGGCGCCTGTGGTAAGAGGCAGGAAAGGCGAGTATGTAAAGTTATTCAGCGAGTTAAAAAAACAGGGTTTTGTCAGGGTCAGGCTGGATAAAAAAATAATATCCCTCGACGATAAAATAAAGCTAGACAAGAAAAAGAAACATAGCATCGAGGTGGTGGTTGACAGGCTTACTATTGATGGCGAGGTCAGGGAAAGACTTGCTGATTCCATTGAAATCGCGCTAAAGGTCGGCAAGGGATTGCTCCAAGTGGTCGAGGCGAAACCTCGACCAGATAGTGGTCGAGGTTTCGCCTCGACCACTAGGCAAGAGGTGTTGTTCAGCGAATTATATTCCTGCCCAAAATGCGATGTTAGCTATGAAGAGATCGAACCGCGCATATTTTCTTTTAACAGTCCTTATGGCGCGTGCCAGGCGTGCGCTGGCCTCGGGACAAAGATGGACATAGATGTCGATCTCGTCATGCCTGATAAGACAAAGTCATTGAGGGAGGCAATAAAACCGTGGAGGGTCGGAGGAAAAAGGATCGTCCTGCATTATAGAAGACTTTTAAGAAGAATGGGCGCTGAATACGGATTTAATATTGACACGCCGTTCAACGAGATCCCTAAAGATGTAAGAGATGTTATTCTTTACGGCACAAGGGGTCGCGAGTGGGGGCGCTTTGAGGGCGTGGTGCCAAATCTTTTAAGACGGCTAAAGGTGACAGACAGTGATTTCATGCGTCAGGAGATCAATAAGTACACGAGCGAATCCGTATGTCCTGTCTGCAATGGAAAAAGGCTGCGCCCGGAGAGTTTATCCATAAAGATAAAGGAGATGTCTATAAGCGATATCGCCGGGCTTTCGATAAAAGAAGCGGGCAGGTTTTTTTCCTCCCTGAAACTATCTGTCAAAGAGGAAAAGATCGCGCACCAGATCCTGAAGGAGATAAAAGAGCGGTTGAATTTTATGGTAAACGTGGGGCTGGATTATCTTACGCTTGACAGACAGAGTTCTACTCTTTCAGGCGGCGAGGCGCAGAGGATACGACTGGCAACTCAGATAGGAGCCGGGCTTGTGGGCGTGGTCTATATTTTAGACGAGCCAAGCATTGGCCTGCACCAGAGAGATAATTCAAAGCTCTTGGATACCTTAAAGGCGTTGAGAGACCTGGGTAATACCCTGATAGTCGTCGAGCATGATGAAGCCACGATAAGAAACGCCGACCATATAATAGACCTGGGTCCAGGCGCTGGAAAACACGGCGGCTATATAGTGGCTGAAGGCAAGCTGGATGATATTTTAAAATCAAAAGAATCCCTTACAGGAAAATACCTGTGCGGTAAATTAAAAATAGTCATGCCAAAGAAAAGGAGAAAGCCGGATAAAGACAGATCACTTATTGTGCGCGGCGCAAAAGAGCATAATTTAAAGAATATAGACGTGGAGATACCTTTGGGTCTTTTTGTGTGCGTGACAGGTGTTTCAGGTTCTGGCAAGTCTACGCTTGTCGACGACATACTCTACTCTGCCCTGGCAAAACATATTTACGGTTCCAGGACAAGACCAGGATTGCACGAGAAGATAGAGGGGTTAAAGAATATCGACAAGGCAGTGGTAGTCGACCAGAGCCCTATTGGCAGGACCCCCAGATCCAATCCCGCAACATACACAGGCGTATTTTCTTTTATAAGAAACCTTTTTGCAAGGCTTCCTGAATCAAGGATGAAAGGGTTTAGCCCAGGCCGTTTTAGTTTTAACGTTAAAGGCGGGAGATGCGAGGCATGTCAGGGTGACGGCATTAAAAAGATAGAGATGCACTTTTTGCCTGATGTCTATGTGAAGTGTGAGGTGTGTAATGGCAGACGCTATAATCACGAGACGCTCCAGGTATTGTATAAAGGCAAATCCATAGCAGACGTCCTGGAAATGACAGCAGAGGAGGCAACAGGACTTTTTAAAAACATACCTCACGTGAATCAGAAATTAAAGATACTGAATGATGTGGGGCTCGGATACATCGAACTGGGTCAGTTTGCGACCACTCTTTCAGGCGGCGAGGCGCAGCGCGTTAAACTGGCAACAGAGCTCAGTAAGATCGGGACAGGCAAGACCCTGTATATACTTGACGAACCCACAACAGGCCTGCACTTTGCTGACATTGACAAGCTCCTAAATGTGTTACACGCGCTAGTGGAGGCAAAAAATACAGTACTTGTGATTGAGCACAACCTGGATGTAATCAAATCCGCTGACCACATAATCGACCTTGGTCCGGGCGGCGGCGACTCTGGCGGCGAGCTCGTGGCCAGCGGCCCACCGGAAAAGATCGTGAAAAACCCTTCCTCATACACAGGCTCATATCTGAAGAGGTATTTGAGTTAAAGTTAGTAGACAGGTTCCCGAACAAACTCAAGACAGCTTCCCGATTGCATCGGTAGACGTCTCTAAATCCTAAATCCCTAAATCCTAAATCTTTAAATCTTGTATTTTTCCCTTGCCTAAAAGCCTGCCCAGTGTTATATTTAGAAGCAATGCGCAGTATAGCGGGTATATATATCATATTAGCTGCAATATTAGTGCCTTTAGCGACGGTTAATGCCCAGTCAATAGAGGACAGTGATTTCATACTTGCCAGAAAATCATTCCAGGACGGATTCTACGACATAGCTGCCAGGACGTTCGAGAGGTTCATAGCTGAAAGGCCACAAGACTCTGATGTCTTTGAGGCGCGTCTGTTATTGGGCGAATCCCTTGTGCATCTTGCAAGATATAGCGATGCCATGGCAGAACTGGATAAGATCATAACGTCTGACGAGGCTCTCTCTTTAAAAGCCGAGGCGATCTACTGGAAGGCAGAGATATATTTCAGGACACGGGATTTTGAAAAGGCAAAAGAGCTTTATGCCAGCATATCAAGAGATTTTCTTTCATCAGAATACATCCCGTACGCCGAGTATTCTACGGCATGGTCCCTATCCGAGGAAAAAAAATACGAACAGGCCCTTGATAAATTCAATTCGTTTTTATCCAGCCATCCCGAAAGCGAACTAAAGGACGAGGTGGAGCTAAAGATAGGCGAGATCCTATATAGGCTCAAGCAGTACGAGGATTCCAACAAGCGCCTTTCAGGACTTATCTCATCCCAAAAAGATCCGGAAAAATTATCCAGGGCGTATTTTTATATTGCGGAAAATCTGTATTATCTGGGAGATTACAATAGCGCAATAGAGGCCTACACAAAATCACTCGGCCTGAGCAGTGACCCTGACAGGGACATGCGCGCGATGTATGGAAAGGCCTGGAGTTATATTAAGGTGAATAAATATGATGATGCGATCAGGGAGTTCGAGACGCTTAAGGCAATAAAAAAAGACAGCCTTCTTATGGATTCTGTATTGTTCGGCCAGGCCGAGGCCTTCGCGAAGATGAAAAAATTTGACGAGGCATTGAAGTATTATTCTGAGATCATC
>CAZBAQ010000117.1:0-3607 GCA_964489855.1 uncultured Planctomycetia bacterium
GAAAAAAGCATTGGAATTTTTTGCGGGCATGGTTCGCCGGGGAGCTACACACAGGCGAGAGCAAAAAATTACAGTGAGTGAAGGCCGCCTCGCTGGGGCGACCGAGCGTCTTTTTAAGGGCTCCCCTGACCGAAGAGATTGGTGTAGCAGTATTTGCGTGTGGCTTGACAGGGTTGAGAAAATAGGGGATAATGATTGAGAATGAAAGAAAATAAAGGCGTCGCGTTAATACTGGTGGTGAGCGTTTTGGCTGTCGCGGGTATAATGGCAGTGTCGTTCGCGTTTACCATGCGTCTGGAGCTGAAGGCCGCCACGAATTTTTTAGAGGCGACGCGCGCGTCGTATCTTGCAGAGGCCGGAATAAGTTACGCGCAGTCAGTTTTGAAAGAGGACGAGAACGATATTGATAGCTTCGAAGACTCGTGGTACACGCTCTTTACAGGCGCGGATGTTGATAATGACGGCGACGGAGAAACAGATTCAAAATGGATATATGTGTATGATGAGCTGGATGAGCCGACCGGCCGGTACGCGGTTTTAGTAAGAGACGAGACAAGTTTTTTAAATATAAATATTGCCACAAAACAGAATATCTCTCCTTTAAAGGTCACGGAAGGGTGGACGCCTTACGAACTTGACCTTCAAAAATTTCTTTCCTATTTTGAATTAGACGATTCAGAAAAGACATACGAGGAACTCCTTGATTACAGGTATGGCCTGGATGGGGAACCGGGTGAGGCAGGCTTGGATGACAATAGTAACCAGAGAATCCTCGATTCAGACGGTATAGACAACAACGCGGATGGAATTATAGACGAGGCAGGCGAGGGTGTTGACGAGCCAATGGAATTTTACCCTGCAGCACCTTATGGCGATGACGGCGCGTTCGAGACGCCGTTCGAGCTCGCGAAGCTTGAAACAATAAAAGACGATAGCTTTAAAAAGCTATACGCGTACGTTACTTCCTATTCAGTGGATGACAATCTGGACGTGGAAGGAAGGGTCAGGAAAAATATAAATTTCATGGACGCCGCATCTCTTGCAGTACTTTTAGAAGACGCTGGAGCGAGCGACCCGTTTCAAAAGGCGGTCAATATCGCTGATGCCTGCGACGAGGATTTCAGTCAGAGCGTTATATCAAAATTATATAATAAATTATCCACTATTAACAGGGGCCCGCAGGGCGACTGGGTATGGAATAGCAACCACTATGAAACCGATGTAAAAGACGGCGAACCAGTTACAGTCACATGGATAAATCTTCCTGAGGGCGAATTTTATATAGGTATGTTTGGCGTGGAAGATGAGCTGGTGGGCGATGTCACTATTAATGGCATTACGCAGCATTCAGTCAGGCACGGCGAGATATTGAGGTTTGGCGCAATGGCGTTTGAAAACAGGATCCTGAATCTGTCAGTCACAAACAGCGAGGAAGGGGGCGAGCTTTGTTATTTCTCGTCACTGGAATTATATCCAAGAGAGGGAGAGAAAAAATTCAGCTCTGTTGAGATCAGAGGCGTGGAAGGCATACGCATAAACGAGATAATGGTAAGACCTGCTATTACAAAGAGCGTTTTCAGCGGGCAGGAGCCGGGCGGTGATTGGGATATCAATGGAAATTATTATATGAACAATGAACCCAATGGCGGCAGGCAGGGCGAGGGCAGCTGGAAATGGGAGGATATCCCGGACGGTAAATATTATATAAAGGTGTTTGCGGGTGTAACAGGCGAGTATGTAGGAGATGTGGAAATAAATGGCGCACGCTCAAGCGACATGCTGGATGGTGAGCTGTTCGGGGCCGGAAGGGTCGTTACTGTTTCAGGAGGAAAATTAACGGTTAATATACAGAATAATCTTTCGTCAGGCTCGACATATTTTAGTTCGATTGAATTAAGGCAGGAGCCGGACGCCGAGTATATAGAGTTGGTGAATCTAACGCCGAGGGATGTGGACCTTGGCGGTTGGAGCGTTGAAGGGCCGAGCAAGGAAGGTTGGCCAGCGTCTATCCCTCTTGGCACTGTTATCGGGTCTTACGAGCATATGGCGCTCTGTGTTGATAAAAATGATTCGCAGGGTGGCGTAGACGGAAACGGGATATCGTTCTTTTCAATATGGGGTAAGGACAAAAAGGCGGCCGAGCTTCATTTTGTGCGTTCGATCACACCCAGCTCGGATTTACTTTCTGACGAGCCAGAGCCAGGCGGTAATATCATAACATTGAAGGACGAGATGGGGCATGTGGTTGACTATGTCGAATATTTTAGCGGCGGTTTTTCCGAAAATACGAGTCTAGAACGTTCAGACCCGAGTTATATAGTGGATTCAAATTCCAATGGTATTCCAGACGGGTGGTATGCGTCAATGGCAGAGGATGGCGCGACACCTGCTCTCCCAAATGACAATGACGGCATGACAGAAGAAATAGGCGCCGGGGAAGACATTGAAATAATAGAACACGATATAACAGAGGTCGTTGTTAAAAACAAAGGTTTTACATCTGTTGGGGAGATGGCGTTTGTTGCCCTGGGCAGCAAGGAGTGGAAGAGTTTGCCGCTCGAGGATATAGCAAAGGTAGCTGATAGACTTACGGTGTTCGGGATCAGATTGGAAGCAGAAGGCCATGTTCTTGCCGGTTCCAGCAGCGGGTGGAATCTTGTTCAGAGGGCTGCGCCTCTGACAGATCATTTTGAAAGCGGGGAAACAGATTCTGTTGGCGTGTGGAAATGGGAAGAAAAGGATGGGCTCAAGAACGGGTATTATACCATGAGGATATTTGGAGAGGAAGAGGAGGCGATCGCAATGTCCATGCATCTTGCTGATGATACATGGACTACTTTTACGCCTCCTATCTCGCCAGGTCCTGGCAGTAGTATATTGTTTGGCAACATAGAGGTGGGTACCGGGAGTGACGTATCCACTTCTTCCGGCGAACTGGAATTAAAGATAAAGAATTCATCGAAGACAGGCGGAGCACATTTTGATTTCATACGCCTGGATCCTGAAAATTCTATCGAAGGAAGGATCAATCTAAATACAGCGTCAAAAAAAGTCATTAGCGTGATGCCTGGTATGAATGAGGGTCTCGCGGACGATATTATAGCCGGCAGGGTTTACGGGAATAAAAACGGTCTGCGGCTCGGTATCGGGGATCTGATCACAGGTGGTTCATTGGGCTCAGAGGACGAGGATAAAAAGACCAGGTTCAAACAGATCTCTAATCTCGTGACCGTGCACTCTGATGTATACAGGATCATCGTGACCGCGCAGACCCTGGACGATGGCCGGATCCTGTCCGAGAAAAAAATCTGGGCTATCTTTGATCGATAATCATTTGCACCACCCAGATCAGTGCTTTGATAGGACGCAAAAATTTCCCCAGCGAGTAAATTTTCGCTCATTGTTGTTCCTCGCTCGCCTATATTTGACAAAACGTACATTGCACGTTTTGTCAAATATAGGCACCATGCCCGCTCGTAACAACGATGCCTCTCAAAGCACTGGTCTGGGTGGTACTCAATTCGCTAGTAGACTATACTCCTTAACTTGACAAATCGTGCGTGTCAAGATAGTCAGATAAGGATCTATTCGGTCAGGGAGTCTGAAA
>CAZBAQ010000118.1:0-3544 GCA_964489855.1 uncultured Planctomycetia bacterium
GGGAAGTAATCCTTCTTTCCTCCAATAATTATCTAGGGCTGGCTTCTCATCCTGAAGTGATCAAGGCGCAGATAGAAGCTGCAAGAGAATTCGGCGCAGGCGCGTCCGCCTCCCGTCTTATTTCCGGCAATATGATTTTGCATGAAAGACTGGAGAAAAAAATAGCTGATTTTAAAGGTACCGAGTCCGCGATTATTTTTGCCACAGGATACATGGCGAATATCGGGACAATAAGCGCGCTTGCAGGAGAGAAAGACCTTGTGATCTGTGACAAATTAAACCATGCCAGTATTATAGATGGCGCGCGCCTGAGCGGCGCGGCATTGAGGACATATCCTCACAAGAATGTCGAAAGGTTAGAGGATATTTTAAAAAAAGGGGCTTCGTATAGAAAGAAACTCATTGTTACCGACGGTATTTTTAGCATGGACGGCGACATAGCGCCTTTGCCTGAGCTTGTAGGGATTGCGGAAACCTACGATGCTATCTTGATGCTGGACGACGCGCATGCAACAGGCGTTATTGGAAAAAACGGAAAAGGTACGTGCGAGTATTTTGGAATAAAAAAAGGCATTAGCGTACAGATGGGAACATTCAGCAAGGCATTGGGTAATCTGGGAGGATTCGTAGCCGGCTCAAAGGTCTTGATCGACTACATCCGCAACAAGGCCAGGTCCTTTATATATTCAACCGCCCTGCCGCCTGCAATAGTCAATGGCTCTATAAAGGCCATAGAGATAATAGAAAAAGATAATAGCTTAAGAGAGAAACTCTGGTCTAATGTTGCAAGATTCCGCGACGGTCTATTAAAATTGGATCTTAATATTATGGAGACAGAGTCGCAGATAATCCCGATACGCACGCAGGATGCCTCTTTGACCATGAGGGCATCTGAATTTTTATTAGAAAATGGGATATTCGCGCCGGGCATAAGACCGCCAACAGTGCCAAAGGCAAAATGCAGGATCCGTACATCCCTGATGGCCACGCACACTGATGAGCATATTAATAAGGCCATAGATGTTTTTAAGAGGTTAAGACATGAGGGGATTTTTTGTAACAGGAACTGACACAGGCGTTGGAAAGACTGAAATCGCAGCCTATCTGGCAAAGAGTTTTACTAAAAAAGGCTTCAAGGTAGGCACGATGAAACCTATTGCGACAGGCAGCTCCAGGGATGCGAGGATCCTAAAGGCAGACCCAGTAGTTTCGTTTAGGTTACCTTTGTCGCCGCTGGTAGCAGGTAAGGTAAATAAGAGGAAGATATGGCAGGCCTTTGAGAAACTAAAGGCCAATAACGATATAGTTATTGTAGAGGGTATTGGCGGCGTGATGGTGCCGATATCAGGAAAAGGCAAAAAGGCGTTTTATGTCGCGGATATGGTTTCAAAGATGAACCTCCCCGTTATTATAGTAGCAAGACCGAATCTGGGCACTATAAATCATACTTTAATGACTATAGAAGCGCTCCGAAGAAGAAGGATCAGGATATACGGTGTTATATTTAATCACTCCTGTCGCGTAAAAAACGATATTTCAATAAAGACAAATCCCGGGATGATCGAGGATCTCTCCGGGGTTAAGACGCTGGGCGTCATGTATTATAATAAAAACAGAAGTAAAAGGAGGATAAAATGGTCAAAGAGAATCGAATTTTAATATTTATAATCGGATTTTTGTGCGCATGGATATTTTTTTCTGATTTCACAGGAGAAACCAATGCCCAGTCTGCGCTTCCATCCAACATTGGTTTTTCAGGCGAGAGCAATGTGATCTATTTCTTGGACAGGGATACCTCTACCCTCTACAGATATAATACGCAGGGACGGCTGACGCGTTCCTATATCATAGAGGAACTCGGTAAAGATTTGAAATCCAAGTAGGAAGGTGTTAAAATAGGATATTATGAAGATCAGGGAAAAATTTCTAACAACCGGAATAGGCAGTCTGCCGTATCTTGACGCGGCCAAAGGCGTTAAACAGATCCGCGCCAATTTTGACATACCTTTCTGGCCGCAGCTGCCAAAAAGAGGTTTTAAGGAAAACATGTTTGTCCAGTTTGCCCAGGGGCTGCCATCGCTTGTTATCGACGAGAAAAATCGAAAGATATATATTGATAGTGCCAAGGATCTGAGCGGAGAATTAGGGAGGTTATACGAGGTATATCTTTCAGGAGATTATACTAGCTTCGCGCCTACAAGGGATTTTGCAGAAGGTCTTTACGCGTTTTTGGATAGCGCGAAAGGATTCAGACCTAATTATGTAAAAGGTCATGTCACAGGCCCTGTCAGTTTTGGCCTGAGCGTAGTTGACGAAAAAGGCAAATCCATAATATACAACGATACGCTTAAGGAAGCCCTTGTCAAGTTACTGGAGATGAAGGCCGCGTACCAGGTAGATAGATTAAAGGGTATCTCTGAAAACGTCATTATCTTTATAGATGAGCCGTCCCTTACGGGTTTTGGCTCCAGCTTTGTGAGCATTGAAAGGCAGGACGTGATATTGATGCTGAATTCTATAATAGATAAGATCCATTCAAGAGGCGCTTTGAGCGGTATTCACTGTTGCGGGAATACGGATTGGTCGCTTCTTACTCAAACAGAAGTCGATATTATAAACTTTGATGCCTACTCATATGCTGAAAATCTTTCATTATATGTCAAGGATATAGCAGGGTTTTTAAAAAAAGGAAAAAAACTGGCGTGGGGTATTGTGCCTACTTCTCAGGCAGTGGCGAAAGAAACCGAAAACACGCTTTTTGATAGATTGACAAAAGAGATAGGAGTTTTGGAAAAAAAAGGAGTTCCCCGGGAGCTATTGATCTCGCATTCCTTGCTCACGCCAAGCTGCGGCATGGGTACTCTCTCCAATGAATTGACGGAAGATATCTTAACCAAGTTTACCAAAGTCGCACAATTAGCAAAAGACGCCTTATAAACCGACCAGTATGAATGATATTCTTGCCTTAGGGGCGCAGTCTAAAAGCAGCTTTTGTTTTGTTAAATCCGAAGGCTTTCATATTTCGGATTACAGCGGAGACCTGGGCGACATACATAATCTCAGGAATTTTGAAAGAGGTATAAAAAAGATGCAAAAAAAACTCAAAGTCACGCCGGGTATTATCGCCTGCGATTTGCACCCTGAATATATTTCAAGTAAGTTAGCAGCGGAGTGGCTCAAGGTCCGAGGCTCGAGGCTCAAGGCAATCCAGCACCATAAAGCGCATGTGGCAAGTTGTATATTTGACAATGACGTCGAAGGTAAAGTAATAGGTATTGCATTTGACGGCACAGGATATGGCTTGGACGGGAATATCTGGGGAGGCGAATTTTTTGTCGGTACCCTTAAAGGGTTGAAGAGAGCGGCGCATCTAAAATACATCCCTATGCCAGGCGGAGAGGCAGCTGTTAAAGAACCATGGCGTATGGCGCTGAGCTACCTTTATAATATATATGGCTTGAAGTTTGATTTAACCGGGTTTGATAAGAAAAAAGCCCGGGTCCTTATCCAGATGATAGATAAAGGCATAAATTCGCCTTTGACA
>CAZBAQ010000119.1:0-3490 GCA_964489855.1 uncultured Planctomycetia bacterium
AGAGATAAAGGAGATCCTAAAAGGTATGGGTCTTTCTTTTGGCATGGAGATCCCAAAAGAGACAAAGAAGAAAAAGTAAACAAGAGGAAGATCGATGAGACATCAAAAACACAACGTAAGATTCGGCAGGCAGCGCAGTCACTACAAGGCCACGATGCGCCATCTGGTATCAGGCCTTATTATAAATAAAAGCATAACCACGACCAGGGTCAAGGCAAAAGAGACATCCATGCTTGCGGATAGGCTTGTCACGATTGCAAAAGGCAATACTGTCGCAAATAAGCGCAGGGCATATTCTCTTTTGCAGGACAGGGACCTAGTTTCGACATTGTTTAACGAAATCGCGCCTTTATTTAAGGAAAGAAACGGAGGCTATACAAGGGTTATGCTGACTGATAAGAGGCACGGGGATAATGCGCAGATGGCTATACTGGAATTCGTTGAAAAGCCAAAGGTGGAGAAAAAAGAAGAACCCAAAAAGATCAAACCGCAAAAGGAAAAAATAGTAAAGAAACAGGAAGAACCTAAGAAGGTTGCACCTTCTCCAAAAGAGCCTGAAGAGCCTGTAAAGCCTGAAGCGCCAAAACCCGGATTCTTTAAGAGACTGTTTGGCCACAAGAAAGAAAGTAAGTAAATAATCGCTTATCTGACTCCTCGACTTCGCTCGGGGCAGGCAAATCGTGCGTGTCGCGTTTGTCAGATAAGGGGTGGGAAATGAAGGTCACATGGCCCTTTCATCTCGCGTAAAAAATGTAAGCGCTTCATTGACGCTTGCCATAACAGCTAAAGCCAAAAAGATGAAGGAACAGGGCATTGACATAATTGACTTTGGTTCCGGGGAACCTGATTTTGATACCCCAACGCATATAAAAGAAGCCGGCATCAAAGCAATTCAGCAGGGCCTAACGAAATACACGCCTGCCTCAGGTACAGATACCTTAAAAAAGATCATCTGCGAAAAATTTTTCAAGGATAATGGACTGTCTTACGATCCTTCCCAGATAGTAGTATCCTGCGGGGCAAAGCATTCGCTCTACAATATCTTCCAGACAATATGTGATAAGGGGGATGAGGTCGTGATCCCGTCGCCTTACTGGCTGAGTTATCCTGAAATGGTAAGGTTGGCCGAAGCCGAGCCCCGCTTTGTGAATGCCGACGACGCCGACAATTTTAAGATCTCGCCCGGCAAATTAAAAAAAGCTATTACCAAAAAGACAAGGGCATTGATAATAAACAGTCCGTCAAATCCTACAGGCTCTGTTTACGACGAATATGAACTGGCCGAGATCGGGACAATAGCGGCGGATAAGAACATTTTTATAATCAGCGACGAGATCTACGAAAAGATCATCTTTGACGGAAAAAGACATGTCTCGATCGCTTCTATCGATAAAAAAATATTCAGTAATACAATAATAGTAAACGGCGTTTCAAAGAGTTTTTCCATGACAGGCTGGAGGATAGGGTATATAGCCTCGGTCAACAAAGAGGTGATCTCTGCTATAAAAAATCTACAGAGCCATTCTACGTCCAATCCTACTTCTATAAGCCAGGCAGCGGCTTCGGAGGCCATTAAAGTCAAAGATAGTAGCGTGGAAATCATGATAAGGGAGTTCGAGAAGCGCAGGGATTATATTGTCCGGCGCGTAAACAGCATAAAAGGCCTGTCGTGCGTGAAGCCCGCGGGCGCGTTTTATGTTTTTTGCAGGATAGACAAAAAGGGCTTATCAAGCATAAGCTTGAGCGATGCGCTTTTAGAAGAGGCAAAGGTTGCTGTTGTGCCAGGTAAACCGTTCGGTTCGGATCAGCACATACGTCTCAGTTTTGCCACGAACATGGAAAATATACAGAAGGGCATGGACAGGATAGAGGAGTGGTTTAAGAAGCATGGCCGGTAAGACAGTCACAGAAAAGATATTCAGCGCACATTGCGGCAGGGATGTAAGGTCAGGCGATGTCGTACTTTGTAATATCGATTTTTGCTTTGGCCATGACGGTACGAGCTCGCTTATCATCGATTCGTTCAAAAAATTGGGGGCAAAAAAGGTCTTTAACAAGCATAGATTTTCAATGGTCATTGACCACAGCGCCCCCAGCCCGAACATAGGCGTTTCAGAGGTGCACAAGAAGATGCGCGCCTTTGCAAAAGAGCACAATGTCAGGATGTTTGACATAGGGTGCGGCGTGTGTCACCAGGTTATACCTGAATCCGGGTGCGTCGCACCTGGAGACCTGGTAATAGGCGCGGATTCACACACGTGCACGTACGGCGCCCTGGGCGTTTTCTCAACAGGCATGGGCTCGACTGACCTGGCAGTGGCATTGGCATCCGGCAAGAACTGGTTCAAGATCCCGGAGACTATAAAGATCGTATTAAAGGGAAGACCAAAAAAAGGGGTTTATTCAAAAGACATTATCCTTTATATTATAGGTGAGCTTGGCGCGGATTATTGCACGTACAAGACGATCGAGTTCACAGGCGACTATATTAAAGGTATCAGCATGGACGCCAGGTTTACCATCAGCAATATGGCCATCGAAATGGGCGCAAAGGCAGGTCTGATGGAGCCGGATAAGACAACGTATAAATACCTTGCCGGCCTCAAGTGTCAAGTGTCAGGTGAAAGGCTTAAGAGCGACAAGGATGCCGTGTATTCAGAGATTCTCGAATATGACGTGAGCAGGATCAAACCGCAGGTTGCAAAACCGCACACGGTTGATAATGTCAGCCCCATAGATAAGGTAAAAGGTACAAAGATAGACGAAGCGTTTTTGGGCACGTGCACAAATGGCAGGCTGGAGGATTTACAAATAGCGGCGGGGATATTGAAAAATAAAAAAGTGCACAGGGACGTAAAGATGATAATCGCGCCAGCCTCCAGGTCTGTTTTTCAGTATGCGATGAAAAAAGGTTTTATAGAAGGATTTGTTAAGTCAGGCGCGTGTGTGGTTGCGCCTGGTTGTGGGCCGTGCGTGGGCACGCATAACGGCGTGCCTTCAAAAGGCGAGGTCGTGATCTCGACAGCAAACAGAAATTTCAAGGGCAGGATGGGCAATCCGGACGCGTTTATATATCTTGCCTCGCCGGCGACAGTTGCCGCTTCGGCCATAGAAGGTAAGATCGCCGACCCTGGAAAATATATAAAATAAGGAGAAACTTATGGATCTTAGGACTTTTCTGAAAGCTGCGGTTGAAAAAAATGCATCAGACCTGCATATTACCGCAGAATCGTTTCCGATTATCAGGATAGACGGCAGACTTATACCTTTGTCTGATTTTCAAAAATTGGCCAAAGAGGATTGCAAGCGCCTGATTTACAGCGTATTGAACGATAAGCAGAAGGCGGTTTTTGAGAGAGAGCTGGAACTGGATTTTTCGCTTGAGGTGCCTGGGCTTAACAGATTCAGAGTGAATGTGCACATGCAGAGGGGAAGTGTTGAGGCTGCGTTCAGACTTGTTTCAATACGTATAAAAAAACTGGAAGAGTTA
>CAZBAQ010000120.1:0-3454 GCA_964489855.1 uncultured Planctomycetia bacterium
GCGGACGGCTGGTAATGGGGTTTTGTTTTACGATAACCTGCGTCTTGTAGACATCTTCTATGATCTTATAATCCAGGACCTCGCTGGCGGAGCCATGTTTTTTTATCCTGCCCTCGCTAAGTAAAACCAATTTTTCGCAATACTCTGATGCGAGATTTAAATCATGCAGGATCGTAACAATGGTCAGTTTTGATTCTTCATTCAATCTTTTTAAGAGCGCGAATATATCTACCTGGTGGCTTATATCCAAATGCGTTGTGGGCTCGTCCAGAAACAAGATCTTTGGTTTCTGTGTAAGTGCCTTTGCGATAATAACACGCTGCCTTTCGCCTCCGCTCAACTCGTCTATAAACCTGTTCCTCAGGTGCATGCCATCCACACCCTCAAGCGCCTCAAACGCGATCCTCATATCCTCTTTTGACTCAAACCCCAGCCTGCTTATATAAGGTATACGCCCCATCAGGACCACGTCCAGGACCTTGAATGGAAACATAAAAGCCGTATCCTGGGGAACTACTGCGACTGACTGCGCCAGTTCCTTTAAAGGTATCTCGTCCAGCTTTTTCTTTCCTAAATAGACCTCGCCCCTAGACGGTCTGATGATCTTTGTGGCTGTGCGCAGAAGGGTTGATTTGCCTGAGCCGTTCGGCCCTATAATACCGAGGAAATCCCCTGGCTCTACGCTAAAGGTGAGGTCCTTTAGTATCTCAATATTGCCATAACCGCTTGATACATCCAAAAAGTGAAACATTATTTAAAATACACCTTTCTTGTATTCCTTAAAACATAGATAAAAAACGGGACGCCCACGAACGCGGTGATAACACCTATAGGCATCTCCTGCGGCGCCATCACGATCCTGGAAACCAGATCGCACAACAACAGAAACGCCGCCCCTGTTAAAACAGATGCCGGCACAAGCGTTCTGTGATCCGGCCCTACCAGTTTCCTTGTAATATGCGGTATCATAAGCCCGACAAAACCTATTATCCCGCACATAGAGACAATGACACTTGTCACCAATGCGGATATTGCCAGAAGCAGTTTTTTGATCCTGCCTATATCCACGCCCAGGTGCATTGCCTCCTCATCTCCCAGTGACAGCGCGTTTAGTTCTTTTGAGAAGATCATCGCAAAGATAATGCCTGCCGCGATAACAGCGCCTGAAATAACCAGCTGTGAGGACCTGTAGATCTGCAGATTCCCAAGCAGCCACCACATTATAGAATGTATCTTAGAGCTCGAAGAATGCGCGATAAAAAACATAAGGATGCTTGAAAATAGCGCGTTCACGAGCACGCCTGATATGATCATGTTCTCGGAAGAGAGCTTACTGTCTATCCTCGCAAGATTATATACCAGTATTATGGTCAGGATGCCTCCTAAAAATGCCAGGCCATTCACAGCCAGCGCCGCTGGCAGAAATATCAGAGCTATTATCGCGCCCAGGCTGGAGCCAGATGAAACGCCTAATACATACGGCTCTGCCAAAGGATTTCTCAAGACACCCTGGAGGATCATACCTGAAAGGCTAAGGCCTGCGCCCGCAATCACTGCAAGGATCATTCTGAAGAACCTTAATCTCAGAATATCAAAATATCTTTCTGAAAAAATCTCAGAAAAGGCTATCCTTACAGGACCCGTAAAAATCCCTAAAACTATAAGCCCTGCGATGACAAATATCATCAACAGGATATAATTAAAGACATTAATCCTTTTCATAAAACATCCTGTTTAATTCCTCTATTGAATCTATTACGCGCGGGCCTGGCCTTAAAAGCATATCCAGGTCAAGATCGCCGTAGACCCTGTTATTTTTCTTCGCGCTTATAGAGTCTGGCAGATTATCCTCTTCTGAAAACCCTGCTATTATAACCACATCGGGATCCCTGTCTATCAGGATCTCATAGCTGAAGATCCCTGAATCCTTTTTTACATCCCAGGCAATATTGTCACCTCCGGCAAGCTCTATGACATCTCCTATAAAAGATGACACCGTAATAAGCGGATCATTGAACAACTGCACGAACACCTTTGGCCTGTTGCTGCCTATTTTACCGGATACGGCCTTGAGCCTGCGCTTTATATCGCTCACGACTAAATCTGCCTCTTTCTTCCTGCCAAAGACATCTCCCAGCATCTTGACACCTTTGCAAATACCATCTACGTCTTTTGGCGAAATCTCTATTATCTTTATACCCAGATTTTTTAGATAATATGTCCTATCAACGGGCTCCACTGAATGTACTAGTATATAATCCGGTTTTAAAAGGATTATTTTTTCTATGTCGGGTATTAGGAATGTCCCGACACGCTCTATGCCTTTTGCCTCTTCAGGATAATTTGAATATTCATCTACACCTACTATTAAATCTTCAAGCCCAAGGGTAAATAAAATCTCGGTGATGCTGGGCGCGAGAGAGACTATGCGAGGCTCCACAGCCATACATTCGCTCGCAACTGCCAGTAATAGAATTATGAAGAATATCTTTTTCAATGTCTTGTTCCTTTTAAACCGGTATTAAATCGCAATAAAAGAATCTATTGTCCCGCAGGACGATTTCGCCCTTGTTAAACAATATCCTGTTCTTAAAAATCGGGCCGTCATATACGAATGAATGGAATTCGCCGTTCTCGCCGCATGGATCGACGCCGGAAGGAAGCTGTGACAGAAAATCCTTATCAAATTCCCTGCCCACAAAACTACTCTCCAGGAAATCTGAATCAACGCATGTGATGATCGCCCTGAACCCTGATTCTATAAACGCGTTGGCCAGCTTAACCGTATCCCGCTTCCATATGGGAAACACTGCCTTCATTCCTATCTGTTTAAGCTTATCCTCGCGGTATTTCTTCAGGTCTTCCAGAAAGATATCTCCGAAAACAACAGTGAAAATATCTCTTGAGAGGTGTTTTTCCAGGGTCTGGCGCATCCTGGATTCATATTCTTCATTAGAGCTATTCTTTGAGATCAATACCTTATCAAGAGAAACACCTAAAGACCTGGCCTGGCTTTCAAGCAAGACCCTCCTCACTCCGTGCATGCTTATCCTGTCATAATCCTCTGTCGTGGTTGTCAATAAAGACAAAAGCTCGTACTTCCCGCACATCTTTGCCTCATAAAAAGCAAACGCGCTATCCTTGCCCCCGCTCCATGAAACTATAACTTTTTCTTTAATATTCAATTCCTTTTCTTGCCTCTATTTTTTCCCTATAAGGGTGCTTCTTTTCTACGAGAATAGTCACGTAGTCTGCGTATTCTTCTATCCTTGAGATATCGCCCCTGCCTGTTAAGACCAGCTCGAGTTTCTCGGGAGATTTTCTTAGCAAGCTAATAAACTTTTTGCTGCTGAAAAATCCCTGATCCACGACATTTATGATCTCGTCCAATATAACCATGCCATATCTTTTGCTGGAGATCGCCTTTTCAGCATCCCTGACTAATTCTATAATA
>CAZBAQ010000121.1:0-3422 GCA_964489855.1 uncultured Planctomycetia bacterium
CTTTACATGCAGTGAATGATAGGTTAAGGAATTCTCTTGTGCCGGTCAATAAGAAATATCCATTGGCTGAGCTCCTCAGGGCCTGCAGTGATTTTATAGACCAGAAAGGCAGGATGATCACGCTGGAATATATGTTGATCAGGGGCAAAAATGATTCCATCAAAGACGCTGACGGGCTTTCGAGCATAGCCAGAAGCCTGAACGCAAAGGTAAATCTGATACTGTACAGTCCTGTCCCTGGAAAAAACTTTCAGTCGCCTTCAAAGAAACAGGTGGATATATTCGCGGCCAGACTCATCAGGCACAAGGTAGGTGTGACAGTGCGCGGCTCAAAAGGCAAGGACATCCAGGCCGCCTGCGGCCAGCTCGCCTTATTTGACAAACTTGACACGCACGATTTGCCTGTCCCGAGCGAAGTCGAGGGGTCAGATAAGGGAAGACATAGGTGTTGAACAAGGCAGTGGAGTGTGATAAAATAATTTGATATGTCGGAGAATAAGGTCAGTTACAAGAAAAGTATAAAAAAATGGCCCAGAGATGAGAGACCGAGGGAAAGACTCTTTAAATATGGGGAACATACGCTGAGTAATGCAGAGTTACTGGCAATAATCTTTAAAAATGGGTCTCTAGGGTCGAGCGCGGTGGATCTGGGAAGAGATATAATAACGCATTTTAAGACATTTCGCAATATGAGCCACAGCGATATAGATGAATTGAGAAAATTCAAAGGCATGGGCGATGCAAAGATCGCTCAGCTCAGGTCTGCGTTTGAGATAGGAAGGCGCTTTATGTGTGAGGAAAAACAGATACTGGGCACGGTTAATTCGCCTAAAGAGGTGGCTGATTTTTTAATGCCTCGTCTGAGAGACCTTAAGAAGGAGATATTTCAAATATTGCTGCTAGATAGCAAGAATAATATAATAGATGTAGTAGAGATAGAAGAGGGGACTGTTGACCAGGCAGCCCCGCATGTAAGGGAGATAGTTTTGAAGGCAATCCAGAATTTTGCTGTGAGTATTATCGCTGTACATAACCATCCTTCAGGCGATCCTGAGCCGAGCGAGGAGGATGCTGCTTTTACTGAGAATTTAAAGAGGGCAGGAGAGGCGTTGCAGCTTAACATATTGGATCATATAATAATAGGAGACAATAAGTTTTATAGCTTCACAGACGAAAAGCGCCTATAGCTCAATCGGATAGAGCGGCTGGCTTCGAACCAGTAGGCTGGAGGTTCAAGTCCTCCTAGGCGCACCATAGTTTCGAAAGGACTTGAAGAGAGCCCTGCGCCGAGCGAAGCGAGGAAAAGCTGCGACTAGCAGAAGCAGCGACAGCAGGGCGAGTGGCCGATTTCGCACGAAGTGCGAAGCGCCAAGTCCTCCTAGGCGCGCCAGCACTTATCTGACAAATCGTGCGTGTCAAGATTGGTCAGATAAGATATAATTGACTTGGTTTTTGTTCTGTGATATATTGTTTAAACTTAATTAAGCTGCCCCCATAGCTCAGTTGGTAGAGCACCTGACTCTTAATCAGGGTGTCACAGGTTCGAGCCCTGTTGGGGGTACCAGACTTTTGCAGGGTTCGAAGGGAGCCCTGCGCCGAGCAAATGGTAAAATGGAATAGGGATTTTTCATATGTAATTGGACTATTTACGGCAGATGGAAATATATCATCAGATGGCCGACATTTAGAATTTTGTTCGAAAGATTTAGAATTGGTAAAAAGTATAAAAAAATGCTTTAATTTAAATAATAAAATTAGCCGTAAACAACATAAAAGCAAATCGTTGACTTATTTGGAAATACCCAAGGAATATTTTTGTGATTTTTTAAGAGGGTTAATCGATGGTGATGGTACTATTGATTATTTTATGCACCCTGAAAGCAGAGAAAAACAGTTTAGAATAAGAATTGCATCTGCGAGCAAGAATTTTCTCGAATGGTTGAGCAGAGAAATCAACAAATTTTTGGATATGAAAGGAGCCATAAGGCAAGTTGTAAGAGCTTATCAGCTTTGTCATTATAAAAAAGATTCAATAAGATTAGTGGATTTTATGTGCTATAGCGGGAATATTAATTTTTTGAGTAGAAAATTTGAAATAGCAAAGTTGATGAAAGCGCGGACGTGGCGGAACTGGGATACGCGTACGGCTTAGGACCGTATTCCTTCGGGAGTGAGAGTTCGACTCTCTCCGTCCGCACCATAATTAACAGCAAAATAGGTATAAATTTTTAGAAGTGTGTGATAAAGCGTGCGAGGGTAATTCAGCGGTAGAATGCGTGCTTGCCAAGCACGTCGTCGCGGGTTCGAGCCCCGTCCCTCGCTCCATTTTTAACCGCAATCTTATTAATTAAACCGTGGTAAAAGGAGGATCATTGACGTGAAGATTTTCGACTTTTTAAACGAAAAGGCAATAACAGCGGATCTGAAATCACAGGACAAAAAAGCAGCTATCAAGGAACTCACTGACTCGCTGGTCAAGGCAGGCGCGTTAAAGTCAAGGATGAAGGACGATGTCGTCAAGGTCCTTCTTAACCGCGAGGCCCTTGGCTCCACTGGTATTGGCCAGGGCGTTGCTATCCCGCATGGCAAGTGCGAGTTTGTCAAAGAACTTGTAGGCGCGTTCGGCGTGTCAAAAAGCGGCATAAACTTTGACTCGCTCGACGGCGAACCGGCATACATATTTTTCCTTTTGCTCGCTCCAATAGAATCGTCAGGTCCTCACCTCAAGGCGCTCGCTCGCATCTCAAAACTCTTAAAAGACAAATATTTCAGGGATTCTTTGAAAAATGCAGAAAGCGAAAAATCGCTTCTCAGGATCATAAAAGAGGAAGACCAAAGACGCTCATAATATGCGTAGACTGAAGTGGCTATATCCGGGGATGAAGGTAAAGCGCTGGATTATCACCTGCGGCACAGGAGTGGTCCTTGTCGTTATCGGTTCGATCATCTTGATGCTTGAGAGATTTCCCGGTTCGCGCGGCCTCGGGATCTCGATCCTTATCCTCGGTTCTCTAGTAGTAATATACGGCATAAAAAGGATGGTCAAATCTTTCATAAAGGTATTTCTGCCGCAGAGAGAAGAAGAGCTTGTCAATATAATGTACCACCACCGCCAGCTTGAAAAAGGACCAAGGATAGTCGTGATCGGTGGCGGCACAGGTCTCTCAGTCCTTCTCCACGGATTAAAAGAACAATCAAGCAATTTGACGGCAATCGTGACAGTCGCTGATGACGGCGGCTCGTCAGGCAGGTTAAGAGAGCAATTTGACATACTGCCGCCAGGCGACATAAGAAACTGCCTTGTCGCGCTCGCAGACGCAGAGCCATTGATGCGCGATCTCTTTCAATTTAGATTCGGCAATGAGTCAGAATTAAAAGGTCACAGTTTCGGAAATCTCTTCATAACCGCGATGTCCAAGGTT
>CAZBAQ010000122.1:0-3414 GCA_964489855.1 uncultured Planctomycetia bacterium
ATTCCTGAAATCTTTCATGGGCGTGCGTAAAAGCGGACCACCCGAACCCGTTAGGTATATATTTTTTATCTCCTGCGCATTATCCTTTGCCATGCATTGGAATACAGCGCTGTGCTCGCTGTCAACAGGCAATATCTCTACCTTATTCCTCTTTGCCTTTTTCATAATGATGTCGCCTGCCATGACAAGCGCCTCTTTATTCGCGAGCGCAAGCCTTTTTATATTAGGCAGTGCTCCTAAAATCGGCAAAAGCGCAGAAGAGCCTGCTATGCCGACAACCAGGACATCCACAGGGATATCCTCTACTATCCTGCAGAGCCCCTGTTCTCCCCTATAAACTCTTGCGCCGCTGACATTGCCTTCACCTACGCAAACAGCCTTTGGCCTGAACCTCTTTATTTGCTGCGCCAGTAATTTTACATTGGAATTGGCGGAAAGGTAGGAGACCTTAAACTTCCCGGGAAACCTCGAAACAACATCCATGGTATTTGTGCCGATCGAACCTGTTGAACCTAAAATAGCTATCTTCTGCATGGAGTACCTTTGTTCAAGGCTAATTACATAACAATCATTAAATATATATAAAAAACAGGCGCGGTGAAGAGAACGCTGTCTATCACGTCCAGCATGCCGCCCAGGCCCGGGAGAAAAGGACTCGAATCCTTTACCTGGTAATCGCGTTTCATTAGGCTCTCGGCCAGGTCTCCGAGCTGCGCGAAAATCCCGATTAAGATCCCGCCTGCGAGAATCGCGCCAAAAGACATCCACCCGAGAAAAGACCTGCTTAAAAGCGCAAATATTATGCTAAAGAAAAATCCCCCCACAGCGCCTTCTATTGACTTTTTCGGACTGATCCTCGGGATAAGCCTGCGCCTTCCAAACTTTGAGCCAATTAGATAGGCGCCGATATCCCCTGCCTTTGTCACCAAAAGGAGATATGCCACCAGTTTATACCCGTCTTCTAAAAATCGGATCTTTACTAAATATGTGAAAAACCAGCCCACATAGAATATGCCGAATAACGTCAACGCGATAAGCGTCACTGCGTTCTGATTCTCTTTCCTTGTAAACTGGATAAGAAAAAGCGCTATAAGGATGACGATAAAAAATAATGCATCCAACCTGCCTCCGGCGTACCTGAATAGATACGTAATATAAGGCAGGGCGGCCCCTGAAATTATGCCAAGATATATGAAGCTTTTGGGAAAAACATTTTTAGGATCCAGCCTGAAAAATTCATAAAGCCCCAGGCTGATAAATATCGAGGCCACTATCGTAAATGCCCATACAGGCAGAAAAAATATCGCGGCAGCAGCTATAGATATGAGTACTACTGAAGTACTTGTACGTTTTAGCATTATTTCCCGAAACGTCTTTCTCTTTTTTGATATTCGTCTATTGCCTTTTTCAGATCCTTCTTGCCAAAGTCAGGCCAGAGCTTTTCAGTCACGTATATCTCAGAGTATGAAAGCTGCCACAACAGAAAATTTGACAGCCGCATCTCGCCGCTCGTGCGTATTAAAAGGTCGGGATCCGGAAAACCGCCAGTATAAAGATATTTTGAAAAAATATTCTCGTCTATACCGGACGGTTCTATCTTTCCATCCTTTACTTCACTGGCTATCTTTTTTGCCGCGCCCACGATCTCCTGTCTCGAGCCATAACTCAGCGCTATATTTAATATTAATTTATCGTAGGATGCTGTTACTTCTTCGAGCTCTGTCATTTTCTTCATCAGCGCCGGATTGACCCTGCCCCTCTCGCCTATTATGCGCACCCTTACATTGTTATCGTGAAACAGCCGGGCCTCGTTATTTATAAAACTATCCAATAATTTAAAAATCGCGCTCACCTCGTCCTTTGGACGCTGCCAGTTCTCAGCAGAAAACGCGTAGACGGTCAGGTATTTTACCCCAAAATCTATACAGGCCCTGACTATTTTCTTCACAGACTCCACGCCCTGCCTGTGGCCCATTATCTTTGGTAGGCCTCTTTTCCTGGCCCAACGGCCATTCCCGTCCATTATTATTGCGATGTGTCGCGGTACGCTCATCTTGCATACAAAAAAACGCGAATGTCTTTTAATGAGCGTCATTCGCGTTTTTTATCTATGATTTTCAATTTACCTGAAGATCATTTCTTGTATTTCTGCAGACGCCTTTCGATCTTTCTCTTTCTCTCTGCGATCTTATCCATGTCTGCCTGGATCTTCTCTATATTCTTGGGAAGCACTACGATTTCAACGCGCCTGTTCTGCTTGCGGCCCTCTGGCGTGTCATTGGAGGCAACAGGTTTGTATTGACCGTGTCCTGTGGCAGATACCTTTTCAGGAGCAATGCCTTTGCCGTCCACTAAATAATGCAGGACGCTCGTGGCCCTGGCAGTCGAAAGCTCCCAGTTTGACTTCCACCCGGAATGCTTTATCGGCTCATTGTCTGTGTGGCCCTCTATGCCTATATCCCTACCTGGGAGATTTTCCACAAACACCTTGCCGACCTTATCCAGCGCTGAAAAAGCCTCTTTCTTTATATCCGCCTTCCCGGAATCAAAAAGCACCTCTGATAAAAATATAATCGCGAGTCCCTTCTCTGCCATTTCGAGTCTCACATCCTTATCTCCTATTTCCTTCTTCAATTGCTTCTCCAGAAGCGCCTTTGCCTTGTCAAGCTCTGATACCTCATCATCCTTCGCTGCCTGGAGCTGCGCCATCCTGGCATTGAGCGCCTCGATCTCGTACTCCAGCGACTCTATTTTTTCCATGTCGCTTCTGCGGCCTTTTTGTATTGTCACTGAGCACCCTGACATCACAAAGGAAAGCAAGATTACAGACAAAATCGAATAAAATAAACCTTTTTTGCGCATCATATTAAACCCTCCTCTTTTTCATTAATATAATACTCCTGCGGCTTAAAGTCAAGCGTTTTTGCCTTATTTGACAAATCGTGCGTGTCGGATTTGTCAGATTACTTAAAAAGGGTGTTGGCCATTATAAAGGAGGCGAAGACGATAGAGACCATTGACATTAATTTTATCAATATGTTGAGTGACGGACCTGATGTGTCTTTAAACGGGTCTCCTACTGTGTCGCCGACTACTGCTGCCTTGTGGCTTGGCGATCCCTTGCCGTCTTCTGCGCCGCTCTCGATATATTTCTTTGCATTGTCCCATGCGCCGCCTGCGTTCGCCATCATGATCGCCAAGACAAATCCGCATATGAGTGCACCCACCAAAAGCCCTACGCCTGCCTCTATGCCCATTAAAAGCCCGACGACAATTGGCGCGAGTATTGCTAAAAGCGACGGCACTATCATTTCCTTTTGCGCGCTAGAGGTGACAATACCGACGCACTTCGCGTAATCCGGCTTTTCGCGGCCTTCCATAAGGCCTTTTATCTCCCTGAACTGTCTTCTTACC
>CAZBAQ010000123.1:0-3372 GCA_964489855.1 uncultured Planctomycetia bacterium
GGCACGCCATGGTTAGGCGCGCTATCATAGACAAGTACGTGAATGTCCCGCAGAAGACGCAGATAGGTTTTGATCCGGTAAAAGACAGGAAGCGTTTCAAGGTGACTGATTCAGGCATAGTTGTTATACCAAAAGGCACGGTGCTGTAGATGATAAGAAGGGCTGTTATAAACGACGTAAAGCATATACAGGAGCTGATAAATTTTTATGCAAAAAGCGACCAGATGCTGCCGCGGTCGCTGAACGAATTGTATGAAAATATAAGGGATTTTTTTGTTTACGAAAATGATGGCAATATCGAGGGCTGCGTGGCGCTTCACGTGGCATGGGAAGACCTGGCGGAAATAAAATCGCTCGCAGTGCTCGAGTCAAAGCAAAAACAGAAGATAGGGTCTTTACTGGTCGAGGAAGCGCTCAAGGACGCCAAGACATTAAATGTAAAGCGCGTGTTCACGCTCACGTATGTCCCTGAATTTTTCAAGAAGTTCGGGTTCAAAAAGATCGAACACGCGAAACTGCCGCACAAGATCTGGTCAGAGTGCATACGCTGCGTAAAATTCCCTGACTGCAAGGAAATTGCCCTAGTGAAAGATATATAGCGAAAAATTGCCAAATCCCAAGCACCAAATTCTCAACAAGGCTTTGGTCATTGGAATTTATTTGTGATTTGGAATTTGAGATTTGGGATTTTAATAATAATATGGCATATACGATAACTGAAAAAATATTACTGACTCACACGGCTCAAAAATCCATCACGCCCGGCGATTTTATTTACGCAAAGATCGACTTGGCGCTCGGGAATGATATTACAGCGCCTATTGCCATAAAGGAATTTAAATCTGCTGGTGCAAAAAAGGTTTTTGACAGGAAAAGGATAGCGCTTGTACCAGATCACTTTACCCCTGCGAAGGACAAAAAAAGCGCTGAGCAGGCAAGGATCCTGAAGGATTTCGCGGACGAGCAGGATATAGAGAATTATTTTGAGGTCGGCAGGATGGGCGTGGAACACGCGCTTTTGCCGGAAAAGGGCCTCGTGGGGCCAGGCGATCTTGTTATAGGCGCGGATTCTCACACGTGTACGTACGGGGCGCTGGGAGCTTTTTCAACAGGAATTGGCTCTACAGACCTGGCAGCTGGATTCATAACAGGCTGCGTGTGGTTAAAGGTGCCGGAGAGTATAAAATTTGTCTACTCTGGGAAGCTTGGGAAATGGGTAGGCGGCAAGGATTTAATATTATATACAATAGGAGATATCGGCGTTGACGGCGCATTGTACAGGGCAATGGAATTTACAGGCGAGGTGATCCGCAAATTACCGATGGATGACAGGTTTGCGATATGCAATATGGCGATCGAGGCAGGCGGGAAATCCGGGATTATAGAGCCGGATGAGATAACCAGAAAATATATTAGAAGTGAAGGGAGAAACCTCAAAGGCGTATTTTTTAAGAGCGACAGGGATGCAGGGTATTGCGATGTCCGCGAGTATGATGTAAATAAAATAGAGCCGCAGGTCTCTGCCCCGCATTTGCCGAGCAATGCCGGGTCTGTAAGCAAGTTTAAGAATGTAAAGATAGACCAGTCAGTGATCGGTTCGTGCACGAACGGAAGGATTTCTGATTTACGGATCGCAGCAAAAGTCCTGAAAGGTAAAAGGATAAACTCGAGAGTGCGTCTGGTGATTCTGCCAGCCACGCAGAAGATTTATTCGCAGGCAATTAAAGAAGGACTGGCAGATATTTTCATGAACTCAGGCGGTGTTTTTTCCACGCCGAGCTGCGGACCTTGCCTCGGCGGACATTTAGGCATTCTGGCAAAGGGCGAACGCGCCATTGCCACGACCAATAGAAACTTTCGCGGCAGGATGGGGCATCCTGAGAGTGAGGTATATCTTTCAAACCCGGCTGTTGCTGCTGCGAGCGCAATAAAAGGAAGGATTGCTCATCCCGATGAAGTTTAAAGGCAAGGTCTGGAAATTCAAAAACGATGTAAATACGGACGAGATAATCTCTGCCAGGTTTCTCAACACGCAGGATTCGGTAGAGCTAGGAGAGCATTGCATGGAAGACATAGACGCTGACTTTTCCAAAAAGATCTCCAGGGGCGACATAATCGTAGCAGGCAGGAATTTTGGGTGCGGTTCCTCAAGGGAGCACGCGCAGATCGCGATAAAAGGCACGGGCATTTCCTGTGTCATAGCAGAAAGTTTCGCGAGGATCTTTTACAGGAACGCGATCAATATGGGGCTGCCTATTCTTGAGATAGACTCTACTTCCGATATTCAGGAAGGAGATTATCTCGAGGTCGATCTGGACAAAGGCACGCTTTTAAATCTGTCAGAAAACAAAGAATATAATGCCCAGCCGCTTCCAAGGTTTATACGGGAGATCATTAAAAGCGGCGGGCTTTTAAAGTGGATCGGAAAGGGGAAGAAAGATGCGAAGTGAGCGAAGTCCCGAGCGACCGAAGGGAGACGAGGGATACAAGATAGCAGTGATTGCAGGGGACGGGACAGGGCCAGAGGTCATGAGAGAGGGCTTAAAGGTCCTGAAGGCAGTAAGCGAAAAAACAGGCTTTAAATACGAGACGATCGAATATGATCTGGGAGGCGAAAGGTATTTAAAGACAAAAGAGCTCGTGCCTGATTCTGTTTTAAAGGAACTTTCCAAGGTGGACGCCATATATCTGGGCGCCATAGGCCACCCTGATGTAAAGCCTGGGATCCTGGAGCAGGGCATACTTTTAAAACTCAGATTTCATTTCGAGCAATATATAAACTTGAGGCCTGTGAAGCTGTACCCTGGCGTGTGGACGCCTATAAAGGACAAGGGGCCGGAAGACATTGATTTTGTCGTAGTGAGGGAAAATACAGAAGGCCTGTACAAGGGCATGGGCGAGTTTCAGAAAAAGGACACAAAGGACGAGGTAGCGCTTCAGATCTCGTATAACACCAGAAAAGGCGTGGAGCGCTGCGTGAGATTCGCGTTTGAATATGCAAAGAAAAGGAACAAGAGAAAAAAACTTACGCTTTGCGGCAAGACAAATGTCCTGACATACGCGTGGGACCTATGGGGAAGGACCTTTAACGACGTCGCAAAGGAATATAAAGACGTAAAGACGGATTACGCGCACGTGGACGCGACGTGTATGTGGATGGTGAAGAATCCGGAGTGGTTCGATGTCATTGTAACGGATAATATGTTCGGCGATATCATCACTGATCTTGGTGCAATGATCCAGGGCGGCATGGGCATTGCCGCGGGCGGCAACATAAATCCAAAAGGGGTCTCAATGTTCGAGCCGATCGGAGGCTCCGCGCCTAAATACACAGGCAAGAACGTGATCAATCCGCTCGCTGCTATTTGCGCA
>CAZBAQ010000124.1:0-3354 GCA_964489855.1 uncultured Planctomycetia bacterium
AAGGTTAAAACGTATCCCAGGATTGTCAGGCTCCAAACTCAGGGCCTTTTCATATTCAAGTATGGCCAGATCGAACATGCCAAGCGCGCTGTAAAGATTACCTAGATTATTATAGGAAGGAAAATACCCCTCGTCCATTTCCTTTGCCCGCATAAAGGCCTTTTCAGCCTCTGCGTATCTTTTTGTCTTTACATATAAACTCGCCAGTTTATTGTAAAACTCGGCATTGTTTTCGTCTAGACACATGCAAACTTCGTATTGCTCCAGCGCCCTGCCCATATCTCCGGTCTCGAGATAAATATTCCCGAGGTAATAATGGGCCTCGTAGCTGTCCCTGTTTAATGTCAGGGCTTTATTAAAGACGCTCTCTGCCTCGTTGTATTGATTTAAATTAAAATATACCAGTCCTAATGCGCAATAAGGTTTATAGTAATCAGGGCTGAGCTCTATGCATCTATTCATGGCCTTCAGCGCCTTCTGGTAATGACCCAGTTTATTATAAGTTATGCCAATATTGAGATGCGGGGCAGCGTTCTGGGGGTTTACCTTGATCGACTTTTTAAAATTCTTCATCGCCCTGACATGGTCGCCCTGCCTGGCATAAAAAAGTCCGAGATTATTATAACCTCCTGAAAATTCAGGTCTAAGTTCCACAGAATACCTGCACTCCCTTATGCCTTCTTCCCTGCTACCGCTATTAAAATAGGCCAGCGCCAGGCTGCTATGCAGGCATGGATCCTCAGGACTGTATTTTACAGCATTTCGAAATACGGCTATCTCATCTCTCCATACACTGCCATTTAATAAGCTAAGCACGATGAAATATGATAAAAAAACTGCTATAACCCCTCCTGCGACCATGCGCCCGGTCTTCCTGTAAACCACCTCTAATATTAAAATACTGATTAAAAAATAAAAACCTACACTTGGCAGATAAAGCCAGGTTTCGTGCAAAAACACTGAGAGGGGGTAAAAATTCAAAAGTGGAAAAAGCGCTATAAAAAACCAAAAAATGCCGAAGCGTATCCTGGGATCATTCCTGGAAAGCCTTTTGAGCGCCAAAGCTGCTAAAAAAATAATGGCTATAGAAAACAGGATGTCCCACTGGAACATAGAACCTGCCGGCTCGATGTCCCTGTTCATACGCAGGTTAAAAGGAAAGATCAGGAGCCCGAGATATATAACTATGACTTTAAAGTTCGTCAGCATCCTGTTAAGAAAAGGGATCTGGGCTATATGATTAGGTACGATGAATCCGGTGCCGTCATTTATGAAATTAAAGACTGTGGCCCTGGCCAGGATATAGACTGCCAGTAAAAGAAAAAATAAAAACATGCACTTAAAAACCTCTTTAAAATCTTTCCCTGGGGATATCTGAAAAAATACAAGTACCAGCAAAAATGGCAACACGATAGCACTCTCCCTGCTTAAAAGTGCGAGGAGGAAACATGAAAGCGACAGGATATAGGCCCATGGTTTCCTGTCTCTACGATACCTGATAAAACTCAGGATCGAGGCAAAAATAAATAAGGTAACTAAAAGATCAGCCCGGGAGGATATATAATATGTAGCGCTCGATATTACAGGCGCAGAGGCAAAAAATAATGCTGTTAAAAGAGCGATGCCGGAAGAACCAAAGACAGCTATTATAAAGATATATACCAGGATAGAGTTCAGCGTGTGAAGGCATAGATTGGTAAGATGATAGCCGGCTGGATTGAGATTCCACAAGGAATGATCTATAGCATAGGAAACCAGCTGCAAGGGTCTATAATAATTGCTGGACTTGTTGGCGCCGTAATAAATCTGGCCTGAAAAAACAACATCCGTATTATGCCAGTTTTTTATATACGGGTTATCTACTATCAGGAAAAGATCGTCCCACACAAAGTCGCTCTTAAGCGAATTCGCGTATATCGCCACCACAACAAGCACAATAAACAGGATATGCGTGGTCTTTGTTATTTTCACCATCACCCCCAGCTTAGACGTATTCGTAGGATAAGGAAGACAATATATATATTGCCGCTGTTTCTGACTTGAGGACAGATGGACCTAACGAGCATACACTGCAGCCTCTGTCTCTTGCTAACGCTATCTCATCCTTGCTAAAATCCCCTTCTGGCCCGACAAACACTGAAATCTTTTTCGGATTTTTATTTCTTAATATTGTTTTCAGGGGTGCTGCATCCTTATCAAGCGCCGCAAAAACAACAAGATCGTCACTGGATGCGCCGGCAAGCGCACTATTAAAATCCGCTAACTCCAAGACCTTAGGCAAAGTCGGCCTGCCGCACTGTTTGGACGCTGCCTTTGCGATCCTTGACCAACGCCCTATCTTCTTTTGCCCTTTATCTTTGATGACAGGTATTGTCCTTTTGGTAAGTATCGGAACAATAGTACTGACCCCTAATTCCACTGCCTTTTCCACTATAAAATCCATCTTGTTCTTTTTCGGGATAGCCTGATAAAGTGTAAGATCATAAGGAACGCGCGAAATCGAATCTACGCTATCCTCTACACCTATTACCACTGAATACCTGTCCGCCTGCTTTATGCTCCCTTTATATTCTTTTCCCCTTCCGTCAAATACAGTCACCCTTGTGCCCTTTTTAAGCCGCATAACATCCCGTATATGATGCACTTCATCTCTGTCTTTTATCTCTATTAAATTTTTATCAGGGAATATTGATTCAGACGAAACATAGAATCGCATAACTAACCTTATGTAATGGCAAAGTCATGAACCCGAGTATCATATCGACACCACTCGAATAGCTTAGCGAGTGGTTCGTGGTGGAGCAGAGGGGATTCGAACGTCGTTCGCTCCGCTCACTCCTTAAAAAGAAACCCTGATGGTTTCTTTTTAATGTTTTTCTTCCTTCCGCATAGAAGCTTGCTACGCCGATAGGGGAAAACAATCTTTTCCCCTAAAACCCCTTTTTAGGTTCAAATCTAATACATGGTGGAGCGTTTACGAGTTTGTTCGAACATATTTTAAGGGTTTACCCTTAAAATAAAATGCCTTTAAAATTTTCAACGTGTGGCTCGGCTGTCTGCTGCGGCGGTGCCGCCGCCCACCGCCGCAGCAGACAGCGTCCTCACTCTATCGCTATCTAAGGTATCTAATGTCGCTCGTCCGCCTCTGGCCTATCACGCATCCCAAAACACTCCATACGGCCAGAGTCCGAGCCAGCTCAAGCTTTCCGCCAAGAGGCAGATTTTGCCCCCACCCAAAATCTGCCTCTTGGCGGAAAAGAAACGCGCTTTTCTTCTTCCTTTTACTCAAAAATCAAGATGTGTCAAAAGATTAAATTTTGGTTTAAAAATTAGTTTTATGTGATAGAATAATAC
>CAZBAQ010000125.1:0-3327 GCA_964489855.1 uncultured Planctomycetia bacterium
ATAATAATAAAAATAGCAGCGATAGAGGCGATAATCGGAATGCCGATATCAAAGAACCTCATATACAATAAAGTTTGGGCCGTCTGGTTAGCGCCTAATGCAATATCGAAACCAGTCACATTTAGGAGGATTCCGGAAAGGAGTGATGCGATTGCTAATCCCAGTTTTACCATCCACCAGTAAATAGCGCTAAACATGCCTTCTCTGCGTGTGCCGGTCTGGAGTTCGTCAAGGTCACAGACATCAGCTACCATGGAACCAGTCAGCGTGAAGAGCGATCCCAGGCCAAACGCTATGAATGGTGCAGCGATCAGCAGTAAATATGGCTGATCGGGATTATACCCTATCCATTTCAAAGCGTAACCGATGATCGAAAGGGAAATGGTGATTAAAAAGGTTTTTCGTTTTCCGATCTTTGTGGATATCCATGTGGTCAAAAATATTACGCAAAAAGTACAAACGGAACTGATCGATCCGAACCAACCGAGCAGTGTCCCGCCTTTTGAATAATCGCCGCCATAAACATAGAAGAAAATAACATAGGCTGAGAAGGCGGAAGCGAGCATGAATCCGTTGAAGATCAAGAATGTTGCTGCACAAAGCTTGACAAATGGACGACACTTCAAGGCAACCGCAAAACCACTGAAGAAATCTTTCATTGCATTCCAAAGACCCTTGAGTCTTTCAGGTTTCGGTAAGTTGCCGAATTTCTCTTTGCTGAAAATAGCTGGAAGTATACCGCCAACAACGATAAAGGCACCGATGATGAGTGCGAGGGTTCGTGCTCCATGAACAATATCTGTAAACATATTCTTGTTGTCCATGATTTTGAAGAACCAGGGAGCGATCACCCAGGCAAATTGAGCGACAAAGTTGCTGGCCCCCTGCAGTCGTGTCCGCTCATGATAATCGGGTGTCATTTCATACCCCAGCGCAATCCAGGGAATCGAATAACAGGTAAATCCGATGAAAAATAGAACCTGGAACCCTAAGAAATACCAGAAATAGAAATTTTCGCTATGTCCCTTATATAGTTGGAACATCAATGCGAATAAAAGTCCCGCAGAAAGAGCTCCAAAGAATATAAAAGGTCTACGGCGTCCCCATCGGGTTCGGACATTATCTGAACTGTAACCGACAAGGGGATCTGATATGGCATCGACAATACGGGGAATAGCTCCGATAAGACCGACTAAAGCGGGATTCATACCTAATCCGAGGTTCAAAATAATGACCATCGATCCAAGAGCGGCGGCCTGAATGTTATTAACGAGTCCTCCTATACTGTATATGGCTTTTTGGAAAATAGAAATGCGATCTTCGCGGGCTGTCTTATGGTGGGTTGACTGATTCGTTGCTTGTTGCATTAATTACCTCCTTCTTAACTCTGAAGTAAATAATATTTTACTTATGACAGTATCTGCTTTTCTTGTCATGCACAAAGCTCAAAGGAAACACTATGTCGCTGAGGCAGCACGGCAGCATAACAGCGACTATTGTCACTAAAAACACGCCGCCTGCCAGGTGGATCCATTCGGTTATGCCGTAAGAGATAAGATATAGGATGGATGCCATACTGCTTACAAGGACGTGCATGGAATGGGAATACTCGGTACTTTTTTCAATCGCTGATGGGACAAGAAATCCTGTCAAAACACCTATTAAGGCAAAAGGTATGACGATCTGAGGATGTTCCAGTATACACAGGTGCAGATGCATTTTAGTGCCGAGGATCCTGCCTCCGACATATGGAAACAATATATCGCTCAGACCACAGATCAATATAGACCCGGCAAAGCCTATAAGTAGCGTCTTGAAAAACTTTCTTTCGTGCTTCCAGAACATGGCTGTTGTCACAATAGCGCTCAAAAGAATGTGCACTGGATGGAATACATGGAAAAGTTCCTGCGCTGCCTTTGGAAGCAGGTGCTCTGAATCCAATATAATCGCGATAAATGTCAGGATACCTAAACTCATTATCCCTATTACGACGCCGAAAATAGAATACGGCAGGTGCGCAGCCAGCTCCTGCAGTATATGTTGTAATTTATTATTGTTTTTCATGGCTATATCTTAAGATAACCTGACAGTTTTTGCACCATCCTGTCGCAATAATATTTTAAAAACCTGCTCTCGTCCGAGACAGGTACATTGATCAGGCGCACGCCATTCAAAAATGCCTTTTCTTCACCTTTAGGCCTCTCCAGCTCCGATGACCACCTTATCTCTCCTATGATGTGCACTGCCGGGCCATCATCCTTTAAATCCACCTCCAGTTCCACGTGAGTCCCTGCGTTCAGCTTTTCATTTGCCTCAAAACACAGGCCTTCCGCAGAGATATTCCTGGCGCCGGCATGCTTCCACGCCTCATCAGAATCTATTATCCTGTACTTTGCATCGACCTTTAGTTTAAACCTGGGATATCTTCTTCTCTCCATCACAATACCTCCATGATCAGTTTCGTGGCTTCCTTGGGAGTAGCTGCAAGAAATTTCTCTTTGTATTTAGGGTCTATGCCTAATCTCTTTAGGCAGTCTTCGATGTATACTATGACCTCTTTATTGCCCCTGTCAAAAGAAAGCACTGCGACAAAACTGACCAATGCCTCCTTGAGCCTCTTTTGGTCAAAAAGGATCCTCGCTATATTAACATAACTATCGCGAATCACAAAAGGTCTGTTGCAGCCTGCGTCTATGACCTTATTGTAAAATTCATACGCACTCTCAAGGTCTTTCTCCTCGTAATACATGCCGGCTATCCGTGAATACGCGTGGGCAATATTATACGCGTCTATATATCTTTTCTCATCGAACTTCAGACTGTTAACAAAATCCGTAAACTCGTGTATGCCGGTTTCCGTCTTAAGTAAATCCCCTGTTGTCTTTAGATCAAACGTGTTATTTATATACTCGCCCACGACACGATCTATCCTCTCTAAAAGATCCTGGAGATAAAAGCGAGGTTTCAGCTCGATCGCGCTCCTGTAATGTTCGATGGCGTTCCTGTATAACCCCGCTGCCTCCTCATAATTCCTGCGTCGCGCCTGTTCACGCGCCTTATTATGATAATCCACAGCTTTCTCTATAAGCGGTTTGACCTTTTCCCGCTCCTTGTTCCACTCCTCTATATTCCTGATCTTGTCCTCTATGTCTCCCATATGCGCTTTAATATAGCATAAAACCCCTTCAATGTTAAGCAATTTCTCTTCTGGCAGACTGGAGCCATTCGGCACTGAAATAATTTTGCCGTGCGCTACGGTCTGCCAGAAGATTCACGACACCAGCTAGTCTGTCCAGTGCAGGCAGGTCTGAGAAAAGCATTGGAATT
>CAZBAQ010000126.1:0-3324 GCA_964489855.1 uncultured Planctomycetia bacterium
TGAATTTTACTACTCCTGATCTTACGCCTGAACAGCAGAAGCAGAAGCAGGATGGAGGCTGAACCTTGTAAAGAGCAGAATTGAAGAGGCTCAGACTTCAAGTGAATTTATGCAGGAATTAAGGGATTTATATGTCAGGGAAAATCTCGAGGGTAGAAGGATGTCAATAGAGGAGGCATTTAATGCAACATTCAGAGAATTTATAAGAAAGGCCCAGCTCAACAAAGGTTCTCCGGAAGCAGATTTATGGTGGACAAAGTTTTACCGCGTCTGTTTCATTCCCTTCAGAATAAATGATCCCGAGGACAAATCAAAAAGAATTCGAAATCCTCTGTTTAATGCAATAACTGACCTCATTAGTATTAAGGAGAGGAGAAATTTTAAGACCCTTCTGAATAAATTTAGAAAGCAAAGGCCGGATACCTTTAAAGAGATTAGCCATCTGATAAATCTAAATCGAGGCAAAACCTCTTATTACAGTTTATCTCCAGAGGAGAAAAACAGGTTACTAAATGCCCTAGCTGCTGATTATAAGTTGGGCAGAAAAGAGAAATCAATAGTTATTAACTCAAGCAAGCTCGCGTCAAATGAGTTAGTTAAACTGAAAGATGTTCTAGTTCAACATGAAAGAGGCTTAATCAGTAAATTAAAAAATATAAATCGCAAAATAGCCGGTCCTTTCATTAAGGAATTGGAAAAATTAAACGAATTACACAAAGCTGGTTTTATAAGCTCATATTATTGGAAGGACAGTGCTGCAGTAATGGAGGCATTATTGATACATCTGACTTGGGGCTTAATGTGGGGAATACTTTCCCCTGCAATTATTTTACACAACACGACTCCAGGCACAATACTCATAAGCAGTGTCATTAGTGTAACATCGGTATTATTTGCGCTGCTTGCTCATTGGCGATTATTCCACGTGCCTGTGGCTGAAAGATTTTTTAAATATAATAAGATGAAAAATTTATCGATGCCTTCTAAAACCAAGGAATTTACGTTACAGAGACTGATAGTGGTCCTCGCCGCCCCTTTTATGCACCTGTCCATTGTTATTATATCTTCAGCAGTCTTTGGTGTTTCATGTTTATTTGGGTTGGATATTTTAAAACTAGCAGCTTTTATTAACATGATAATTCATTTTACTGACGGTGTGCTCAGTATTATATCCACAGACGGTGAAGCAGCGAAGGATATTGCGTATGAGATGAAAGCAACAAGTGTTTCGGATATATTAAAAACGAGACAATTTAGAGCTGTATTGCGAAGTTTATAATTACGCAGTTTAAGGCTGGAATAAAAAAGTTAAAAAAAAGCTTTTAAAATTTGATAAGTTGTGGTAATATATATATAATTATAGCAAAGCCAAGGAGGAGGCGTAGATGAGAATAAGCGAATTTGTTGAGAAGAGGCAGTTTAAGAGACTAGATCTATCTCTTCCAATGATACTCAGGCGCGTTTCTGGCAGCGGGAAAGACAATGAGCAGGAAGGAGTTACTCTTAACGTAAGTTATAATGGGGCATATGTAGCAGATATAGAGATAAAAAATATAAAGTCCCAGGATACGTTGAGAATATCTCTTTCAGTGCCCAGGGATGATGCAAGGGACTTTCCTTTTTCCCGTGTTACAGGCAAGGCCAGGGTGGCGAGGGTCGAAAAAGACGCGATTGCGCTTGAATTCAGTGAGGATATAAGCCGGCTTTTTGTTGCGAATTAGCGTAAGCGCTTTCAAAAAGAGATATATGGAGGAAGGATAAATTGTCTTAAAAGGAAAGTTTGTCTTTTTTTTATGTCTTGTTCGTTCATCGTTTTTTTAAGTGTTTTTTAGTAGGATGAGAACACTGTCGACCTACGCGGTTGACAGTGGCAAAATAAGCATGAAAAGGTTAACTGCAATTTTAATAGTTATTATTTTTTCGCTATCCGCCATAAGCCATCCGTTATGCGCTCAGGATGAAGGGGTTTTGTCTGCAAAGGAATACATATTGCGGGCGTGGGAGGCGTGGGGCGCAAAGGATATAGACAGGACCTTTTATTATACCGGGAAATGCATAGAACTGTACGCTGACCAGGCAAAGGAGCAGCAGTCCTCACTTACAGGTTTTCCCGCAACAGAGGCCATGGACCTTTATGGAGCGCTGAACGCAGTCGGCACGAGTTTTTTTATACAGGGAGAGGCATATCTCTCACAGGGCAGGATCGATGAGGCAAGGTCTGCGTTTTTGGTAGTGACAGAAGAGTATGGCTACTCACAGAACTGGGACCCGCGCGGCTGGTTCTGGAGTGTAAAGGAAAAAGCGCAGGCAAGTCTTGAGAAACTCACAGAAGAAAAAGCCGAGGCCGCTAAAGAAGAGGTCGCGCCAAAAAAGATAAGACCAAAGACAAAAATCACTCTCTATGACCCCGGCAAGGAAGAGACAGTAGAGTATAAAAAATACGGTTATTTTAAAGGCATAGGGACAGATAAGTACAGGTATGTTGTGAAAGATCCTGAAGGTCTGGTCCTGGCAGCAGGCGAGGGTATTTACCCGAATACATCCGGGGTTATGTGGGACCCGCGTTATCGCGAGGTCAAGGAAGAAGGCAGGTTAGAGGGCAACCACTGGGAGTTTGTAAATACAGAGGATCTGGAGGCGAATTTTTATAAATGGTCACAGGCGCCAGAACCAATGGGCGTGAGGTTATTTTATACCGGCCTGACGCTTGAACGCTCAGGACTTTTGAAGCACGCCATAAAGGCGTATTATGCAATAGTGGTGCATTTTCCAAAATCAGCGGGCTGGACATATTTCCACACGCCATGGTATATTGGTCAGGTCGCGATTGACAGGATAGAGTATTTGATAAAGCACAATCCAGAGCTTGATATGGAATTGCGCGGGGCGAGGATATTTGTGAAAAACGGTTTTGACAACAGTATTACGAATGACAAATTTATTATCAGGCCCGGCAGCATTGTAAAGCTAGGTTTTTTTGACAAGATAAAAAGGATTTTGTTTAAGAATGAAGGAGTTAAAAAAGGCATGGTGGTGAGGCAGGTTGGCGACGGCAGGGTGGACCTCGTGAGATATAAAAACGGGCACTGGGAGCTCAGGGTCGAGGGTGAACCATATATAGTTAAGGGCATTGCGTACTCGCCAGCAAAGATAGGTCAGAGCCCTGACGACGGCACGTTGGATGACTGGATGCAGGCAGATTACAATAATAATGGAAGGATAGACGGCCCGTACGATGCATGGGTAGACGAGAATTTTAACAGCATACAGGATCCTGGTGAGAGTCCCGTGGGCGATTTTGAGTTATTTAGGCGCATGGGCTGC
>CAZBAQ010000127.1:0-3321 GCA_964489855.1 uncultured Planctomycetia bacterium
ACTTTTTAGAAAATACAGGACTTCTTATGATTTTTCAAAGGCGAGACAGACCGATCTGGAAAAAGAGATTCGCTCGACAGGTTTTTATAGGAATAAGGCAAAGAATATCATTGGCGCTGCAAAAAGGATCGTGGAGGATTTTGGCGACAGGGTGCCGGATACGATGGAGAAGCTTATATCTCTTCCGGGCGTGGCGCGCAAGACAGCGAATATAGTCCTATCCTCTGGTTTTAAGAAGGCAGAAGGTATAGCTGTTGATACACATGTCAAGAGGCTTTCAGGCAGATTGGGTCTGAGCAGGGAAAACGATCCGGAAAAAATAGAAAAGGATCTATTAAAGATAGTGCCAAAAAAAGACTGGCTTGATTTTAACTATATACTGGTTGACCACGGCAGGTCGATTTGCAATGCCAGGAGGCCTTTGTGCAATGAGTGCCCGATAGCTAAGCTCTGCCCATCTTTTAATAAAATATGATAAAAGAGGCGATGTTGTATGAAAAATTGGGAGACGGCAATGTAGAATGCCGTCTCTGCGCGCATCGCTGTAAGATTCCACCTGATAAATCAGGTATTTGCGGTGTCAGAAAAAATCAGGATGGTAAATTATATACGCTTGTATATGGAGAGATTATTGCCGCGCATGTCGATCCAATAGAGAAAAAACCCCTTTATCATTTTCTCCCTGGATCTTATTCTTATTCAATAGCGACTGTAGGATGTAATTTTAGATGTTCCTTTTGTCAGAACTGGCAGATTTCACAGGCATCGAAGATGGGTGAAGGGTGGAGGGTGAAGGGTGGAGGCCGTGAAATGCAGCCAGAAGATGTCGTGAGAGAGGCAAAGAAAAATAAATGCAAAAGTATCTCCTATACATACACAGAGCCGACGATATTTTTTGAATATGCGTATGATACTGCAAGGCTTGCAAAAGAGGCAGGACTTTCAAATGTCTTTGTGACAAACGGATACATGACACTAAAGGCGCTTGAAAAAATATCACCGTATCTTGACGCAGCGAATATTGACCTGAAATCCTTTAGAGAGGATTTTTATAAAGAGATGTGTAAGGCACATCTTGAGCCAGTGCTTGAATCCATAAAGACAATGAAGGAGCTGGGCATATGGGTGGAGATTACGACCCTTGTCGTGACTGGAAAGAATGATAGAGATGAGGAATTTGAGGATATTGCGGAATTTATAGCAGGTGTGGATCCTGGCATACCATGGCACATATCCAGATTTCATCCTGATTTTAAATATCTGGATAGAGCGCCAACGCCTGTTGAAACTCTAAAAAGGGCAAGAGAAATAGGAAATAAAACAGGGCTTGAACATATACATTTAGGTAATATAATAGAGGCGTAGCATAGAAAGGGCAGGGAGATGACAATAGATCTGACCAAGATAAAAGATGGCGAAGGCGGAGTTATAAAGGAACTTGCAGGCGGCCATGATTTTTTATCAAAGGTGCAGGGCATGGGCATGAGGCCCGGGAAACGCATAAAAAAGATCAGTTCACATTTCTGGCGCGGACCGCAGACAGTGCAAGTGGACAATGCGAGTTTTGCAATAGGATGGGGCATGGCTAAAAAGATCTTTATAGAGGTCAAGAGATGAACAAGATTTTATTAATGGGGAATCCCAATGTCGGCAAAAGCGTTATCTTCTCGCGCCTTACAGGCGCGAGAATTATAGTCTCGAACTATCCAGGCACTACTGTGGAATTTACTCAAGGCCGCATGAAGATAGGTAATGAGAGGCCGCTTGTTATAGACGTGCCAGGTACCTATAATCTGGAACCGACCTCAAAGGCAGAAGAAGTCGCTGTCCGGATGCTTAAAGACGGCGATGTGGTGATAAATATAGTAAATGCCACGAATCTTGAAAGAAATCTCTATTTAACGCTCCAGCTTTTGGAGAAAAATATACCTCTGGTGGTCGTACTCAATATGTGGGACGAGACCAAACACCAGGGCATCAATATAGATATAGAAAGGTTAGAAAAGGAATTAGGCGTGCCAGTGGTGTCTACATGCGGCCTGACAGGTGAGGGCATAAAGGAATTGATAATCCGCCTTAAACAGGCAAAGACCCAAAAGGCAATGATTATCTCTAACAGCGACAAGTGGGAAAGGATCGGAAAGATCATAGAGCGTGTCCAGAAACTGACGCATCATCATCATACCTTTTTACAGCTTCTTGAAGATCTTAGCATAAGGCCTTTGTCCGGAATACCCATAGCTCTGGGTGTTATATACGCTGCTTTTACGGCAATCCGTTTTATTGGAGAAGGACTTATAGCATATATATTTGAACCTCTATTTGATAAGGCATGGGCTCCACTTATGCTTAAGCTAGGCGCTCTTTTAGGCGAGGAGACATTTTTACACAATGTGTTAGTGGGGAATCTCATTGACGGCGCAATAGACTTTAAAATGTCCTTTGGAGTATTGACAACAGGGTTTTTTGTTCCAATTGCAATGGTCTTACCTTATATAATAAGCTTCTACCTGATACTGGGGATACTGGAGGATTTCGGATACCTGCCGCGTTTAGCAGTAATGGTGGACAATCTTATGCACCATATCGGACTTCACGGGTTTGCAATAATTCCAATGATGCTAGGCCTGGGATGCAATGTGCCGGGTGCCCTGGCAATACGTATCTTAGAGGGCCGCCGTGAGAAATTTATCGCGGCAACTTTGATGGCAGTTTCTATCCCGTGCATGGCGCAAATCGCGATGATAGTAGGCTTGGTAGGAGAAAGAGGCGGCCAGTATCTAGGCATTATATTCGGCACGCTTTTTATTCTTTTGATCGTTAAGGGCCTTATCATGAATAAGGTCTTAAAAGGTTCAAGCCCTGAAATACTGGTCGAGATACCACCATATAGAATCCCGCAATTAGAAGCTGTGGTAAAAAAACTCTGGATGAGGGTGTCAGGGTTTTTAAAAGAGGCAGTGCCATATGTTCTTTTAGGCGTCCTATTTGTTAATATCCTTTACGCATTGAAGATAATCGATTTTTTCTCAAGCTTTTTCTCGCCTGTACTTACAGGATTATGGGGCCTTCCAAAAGAGGCAATATCCGCGCTGATAATAGGTTTCTTAAGAAAAGATGTTGCTGTAGGCATGCTAGGGCCCCTGAATCTTACTACCAAGCAGCTCATAATCGGCTCAACAGTCTTAGCAATCTACTTTCCCTGCATAGCAACCTTTGTAATGCTGGTCAAAGAACTGGGCATAAAAGACATGCTAAAATCAGCTACAATCATGATTTTTGTAGCCCTCATAGTCGGCACTCTCCTTAATATAATACTGT
>CAZBAQ010000128.1:0-3319 GCA_964489855.1 uncultured Planctomycetia bacterium
TTTCGCACCACCCAGCCCAGCGGGTTTTGGGGCATCTTTTTCGCGAGCGGGCACGGTGTCTTTTCGGTCCAGCAGGTGCTTTAAAAAACGCTCGGCTGCCCCAGCGAGGCAGCTTTCGCTCAGTGTAATTTTTTGCTCTCGCCTGTCTATAGCTCCCGGGCGAACCATGCCCGCAAAAAATTCCAATGCTTTTTTCAACACCTGCTAGACCGAAAAGACGAGCGAGCGAAAAAAATGAGCAAAATTTTCACGCTGGGGAAATTTTGCGTCCCTGAAACCCGCTGGGCTGGGCGGTGCGAAATAGCTGAAACTTTAATGCGGCCATTCAATTAGTACGATTCCCGGAGTTAAATTAGTTGACAACATTATGGGCCCGTGTTACACTACCCCTTGTAAATTAAGCAGATACAGCAAAATAAAAAAACGCGAGGAGGTTTTGTATGACCAAAAAAGACATTGTTATTAAGATTGCAAATGACACAGATATAAAACAGATAGATGTCAAAGAAGTTGTCCAGATGACATTTGATGTCATTGTCGATGCGCTGGCAAAAGGAGAGAAAATAGAGCTCAGGAATTTTGGCGTATTCAAGACGAAATCCAGGAAGGGCCGCATGGGGAGGAATCCCAGGACAGGCCAGCAGGTACCTGTTGAACCAAAACGAGTCGCTATTTTTAAGCCCGGCCTCATCATGAAGGCCAAAGTGAAATGACCCTGTTTGTTCAAGGCTAAGCCTTGAACAAGATCTTGTTCAAGGCTTAGCCTTGAACAAACGGAGATTAGATGCTAAAAGCGCTAAGGGGCACAAAGGATATATTGCCAGGGGATGTCAGGGCCTGGCAGTACGTTGAGAAATCTGCGAGAGATATATTCTCTATATACGGATATAAAGAGATACGGACGCCGATCATAGAAGAGGCGTCTCTTTTTATAAGGAGTATAGGTGACGCGACTGACATAGTGCAGAAGGAGATGTACGTGTTTACTGACAGGGGCGGCAGGACCATTGCCCTGAGGCCAGAGGCAACAGCATCTGTAGTGAGGGCGTATCTTGAAAATTCTATAGGAAACAGGGAGGGTCTTGCGAAACTATTTTATATAGGACCTATGTTTAGAAGCGAGAGGCCGCAAAAGGGCAGACAACGGCAGTTTCATCAGTTGGGCGTGGAGGCGATCGGGTCAGATAATCCATTGCTTGACGCGGAGGTAGTGGCGCTTGCAGTAAGATTTTTGGAAAAATCAGGATTGAGCGGTTTTAGAGTAAAGATAAATAGCCTGGGCTGCAAAAAAGACAAGGCCGCGATAATAGAAAAATACAAAAAGATGATCAAACCGTATTTAAAATCATTATGCGACGAATGTAAAGAGCGCTCGAATAAAAACGTGTTGAGGATATTTGATTGTAAGAATCCGAAATGCAATGAAATAGTAAAGGACATCAAACTCGCGGCAACGCTGTGCAAGGATTGCGCCTCTCATTTTGAGGCAGTGAAGAAAGGCCTGGGAGGACTGGGCATCGATTATGTCATTGATCCGAAAATAGTCAGGGGCCTTGATTATTACACAAAGACTGTTTTTGAAATAATATATGAAGGTCTGGGCGCCAAGGACGCTATCTGCGCGGGAGGTAGATACAATAGCCTCGTAAAAGAGATGGGCGGTAAAGACACACCTGCTATTGGTTTTGCCTTTGGCGTGGAGAGATTGATTTTAGCTGGTCAAAAAAATATCTCTTCCGAAGGGCCTATCACGGATGTTTTTATGGCAATCGCTGGACAGGGCATGGAGGCGCGGGGTTTTACATTGATGTCTTCATTGCGTGATAAAGGCCTGTCTTGCGACATGGATTACGACGGCAAGGCCTTAAAGGCGCAGATGAAAAAGGCAGAGAGATTAAACGCAAGATTTGTCGTTATTTTAGGAGAGGAAGAGTTTGGCAGGGGTAAGGTCGTGCTGAGAGATATGAATAAGAGAAGCCAGAAGGAAGTCAGGTTGGAGGATGTCGCGGGCTGGTCGAGGTTTCGCCTCGACCAGTCTTCGCCTCGACCAGTCATTAAATGAGGTGTAAAGAATGAGGCGGACGCACACATGCGGGGAATTGACAGCGAAAGACATAGATAAGGAAGCCACGTTAGCCGGCTGGGTACATAAAAGGCGCGATCACGGCAAGATTATTTTTGTGGATATACGTGATAGAAGCGGCATTACGCAGATAGTCTTTTTCAAAATGAAGGAAGCAGAAGAGCTTCGAAGCGAATACGTGATAGCTGTAAAAGGCAAGGTGCAGCGTCGGCCAAAAGGCACCGTGAACCCGAAGATAGTGACGGGCGAGGTGGAGCTCGGCGTGGAAAAGCTGGAGATACTGAATACTTCTGAGACGCCGCCTTTTGAACTGGACGAGATGAACAATGTCTCAGAAGCGCTCAGGCTGAAATACAGATATCTTGATCTGAGAAGGCCAGAGGCGCAGAAAAAGATATTTTTGCGGCACAGGATATGCAAGTCAATGAGGGATTTTCTGGACAAGGATGGTTTTATCGAGGTCGAGACGCCTGTTTTGACAAAGTCAACGCCGGAAGGCGCTAGGGATTTTCTCGTGCCCTCTCGGATGAACAAGGGCAAGTTTTTCGCGCTCCCGCAATCCCCCCAGCTTTTTAAACAGATCCTGATGGTCTCAGGGTTCGAGAAATATTTCCAGATCGCGAAATGCTTCCGCGACGAGGACCTCCGCGCAGACAGGCAGCCGGAGTTTACACAGCTGGACATGGAGATGTCTTTTATAGAGGAAGGCGATATTTTCGATGTTACTGAGAAAATGCTTTTTTACGTTTTCAAAGAGGCGCTGGGCATGGAATTAAAGATCCCCTTTTCCCGCATGACTCACAGGGAGGCGATGGAAAAATACAAGACAGACAAGCCTGACCTGCGCAAGGGCGGCAGGGGGTTTGAATTTTTATGGGTCACGGAATTCCCGCTGTTTAAATATAATGAAGAAGAAAAGCGCTGGGATATGGAGCATCACCCGTTTACATCCCCGGTGACAGAGGATGCGGATCTCATAGAGTCATCGCCGGATAAAGTCAGGTCAAAGGCGTATGATCTCGTGATCAACGGGGTCGAGATCGCAAGCGGCAGTATAAGGATCCACAAAAGGGCCTTGCAGGAAAAGGTCTTTAAACGCATTGGTCTTGATATTGCTCACGCAAGAGAGAGGTTTGGATTTTTGCTAGAGGCGTTTAACTATGGCGCGCCGCCGCATGGCGGCATTGCCTTTGGCCTGGACAGGATGCTTGCATTGATGTGCGGTGTGGACAGTAT
>CAZBAQ010000129.1:0-1103 GCA_964489855.1 uncultured Planctomycetia bacterium
ACCGAAAAGACGAGCGAGCGAAAAAAATGAGCAAAATTTTCACGCTGGGTAAATTTTGCGTCCCTGAAACCCGTTGGGCTGGGTGGGGCGCGAAAGCGTAACGCAACATTTAAAATACTGCGCTATTGAGATTCGAACGAAATGACTACGTTAAAGGTGATCTGGTACTGGCTCATGCCTTTGGGAAATGGCGGGAATGGACTGGCATCTCGTATGCTGTTTATGGCAAGGTTTCTCAGGGCAAAGCTTTCTGCGGACTTCTCGTTTACCACCCTTACCTGGAGAAGCTCGCCGCTGGAAGCCACGACAAAAGACAAAAACACCTCACCCTGACCTAATCTCCTTTTTCTCGGATAATTTCTATCAGCGAATTTCCTGATCCTTTCTCTTACCGCGTGGTAATAACTGATATATGTGGCCCTCTTGGCATCATCCTTTTCCTCTTCGATGACCTTCTCAAATCTTTTCTCTTTTACCTCTTTTGCCGCCACAACGCGCTCCGGCCTTACCTTGGGTCTCACTTCTTTTTTGGCAGCTGCTTTAGGCGACTTCAGGATCTCCTCTTTTCTCACATCTGGAAGGTCCTCCACTATCGGTTCGACCTTTTTTATGAAAGCCTCTTTCTTGGGCAATTCCTTTATTTTATAATACGATATCTTTATGCTTTCAAGAGACCTCCTGGCAAAAACGGCATGCCTGGCACGCCTAAAAAAATCACAGAATGCGCGATTATCGAAATTATAATTGCCAATTGAAAGGTTTTATTGTTATCCATTTGCAATTATATTAACAACAACGCCTGAATTTGTCAAAGCATATCAAAAACTGTACCTCGCGCCTATCTCAAAATTGCGCTCCGGGCTCGGGTAATAATCGACCTTTGTCGAGCTGCAACTCTTTGCCGCATAACTGGAATATTTTTCGCTCAGGATATTATTTACCCCCGCATATACTTCAAGCGCGTCTCTTGTATAAGACACTCTGCCATCCACGACAATATAATCCTTGAGCTTGGGAATCTCGTTTCTCGTATCATTGATGGTGTAACGCTCGCCCACATAGCTGGCTGTCAGAGAAAGATTGTATTTCTTGTAAAGCCCGCC
>CAZBAQ010000129.1:1113-3297 GCA_964489855.1 uncultured Planctomycetia bacterium
GCTTAAATTGGCGCTGGCCTGATGACAAGGAACAAGCGGTATATCATTGCCGCCATAATCGCCTTCTATAAATTTTGCCTGCTGATAAGTATAGTTGGCTGATAACCTGACATCGTCCAGGTAGCTAACACGCATAAATCTGGAGAGATCCGCGGACAGGCCTAGCTCGACCCCCTTGCGCCTTGTCTTGTCGTAATTTTCGTTCTGGCCAGGCGAAGGGTATGGATTTACATATATTTCGTCCTCCATATCTATCCAGTAAGGTGTCGCTATGAACAATGCCACGTCGTTAAAATTATGCCTGATGCCGGCTTCGTACTGCATGCCGCTCTGATGCCTAAGGTTTGTACGCAATCCTCCTGACGTATAAGCAGGAGGAAGCGATGTACTATACCATTCATCTGTAGCGAGAAACCTGAAACTCTCCTGGGCGCTTAAGTGCAGGTTAGAATCATCGGCATATTCATATCTGAGGCCTCCCATAAAAACAGTCTCGCTTGGACTATTTTTTTCATGCACTACACTGGATTTTCTCTGATCAAACACATAATCTGCTTTTTGATATCTTGCCCCGCTGTTTATAAAAATATCCTTGAGTATCTCGTATTCTGAATAACCATAGAACCCCAGCTCTTCCTTAAATATAGTAAGTTCATCAGTATTCCACTCGCTGCCTTTGATTATGTGCTCGGTGTCATAGTAGTCCACGCCTAGAACAAAATCAAATTCGCTCTCTCCGATATTGCCATTATATGCATGTTTTGCGGTAACACCGGTCGTATCTATCATATATTTTTGCGCGGAAGGCCAGCCGCCATAATTAAACCACGAATACGAGTCTCTGTTTCTATAGAATACGTCGATGTTAAAAAACGCTGTATCATCAACGTCAAACCATGGCCTTGCGTCCATAGACAGTTTGACATACCTATCCTTTGTGGAAGCAAAATCTTTTTCATCCGGAGAGCCGCGCCTGCCATACTGATCTAATTCACCCAGATTATCAAGCCCGCCCGGCATGCCGTAATCATCCTCGTGCCACCCTGCTGTAAGATCAAAAGATATGCTATCTGACAGGTCATAGTTTAATCTCGCGCTGCAATCCTTTGCTGCCACGTCGCTATTTGACCTGTAGCCATCAGTGTTATAATACTTTGAATAGAGGTAATAGGAAATGCTGCCCTTGTTTCCTGAGACTTCCATATCCTCCTGATGCATATTATAACTTCCGTATTTCACACCTGCTCTGGCTTCTGTCTCGTCACTGCCCTTCTTTGTTATGATATTGATGACTCCTCCGACCGCATTGTCGCCATAAAGAACAGATGCCGCGCCCCTTACGATCTCTATCTTTTCTATTGACTCCAAAGGTACCTGCATCCAATCAGCCCCTGAGATATCCACGGGATTGACCTTTCTGCCATTGACCAGCAAAAGCACATTTGTCATCGCTGTATCTCCAAAACCCCTGATGTCAAGTCTCGCGGTCTTACCAGTGCTATTGTCATAATAATGAATGCCTGTCTCTTCCTTTATGATATCCGCGACATTTTGGGCATTAGAGGAACTTATCTTCTCGCTGTCGATCACGGTTATATTAGAGCCTGACTTATAGTCAGCCTGCTTTATCCTGGTCGGCGTGACCACTATTTTCTCCAGATCAATATTCTCTTTTTCAGCGTAAACAAAATCCCCGAGTCCATTAAAAACAAAAATCGATGCTGCCAAAAAAATTATTTTTCTCATCTCTCCTCCTTTAAAACAAAAACCCCGACTTTTTTAGTCGGGGTTGCACCCTGTTTTCTTCACCCTTTATGACTGCCCTTCGCAGCTCCCTAGCGGGAAAAATATACCGTAAGGTTTTCTGACTCGAGGCCCTCTACTCTTTGCGCCTTCTCGCCCTGAATATCCAAGACAATGGCTTATTGCAAATTTCGCGACCTCTTACAGCAGCGGGGCTGTGCTGGATTCACACCAGCTTCCCTTAAACAATATAATGAGAAATATTCGATTTTGTCTATTTATACACCAATTATCAAGACCTGTCAATAAAAATCTGCGTTTATATCATGTATCATAAGAAGAACTTTGACATTTGACTATTTGCACCACCCAGGCAGCGGGTTCCAGGGACGCAAAATTTCCCCAGCGAGGAAATTTTGCTCATTTTTTTCTCTCGCTCGT
>CAZBAQ010000130.1:0-3265 GCA_964489855.1 uncultured Planctomycetia bacterium
AAGACCGTTGACATGAAACTCTACAATATAGCCAAAATATTCTTTGGCTAACCCCTTTTACCAAGGCGAAACCTCGACCAAGCTTGGTCGAGGTTTCGCCTCATGCTATGCGAAAAAAAATAGAACGATTGATCAGGGAAGATATTTCGGTAAAAAACGCGCTTATTAAAACACGGCTCGGCGCTATTGAAACGCTTGCGAAGATGATGCTCTCCACCATAAAATCAGGGAATAAGCTCCTTATTTTCGGAAATGGCGGCAGCGCCTCTGACAGCATCCATATAGCAGCAGAGCTCGTGGGAAGATTTCGCAAGGAAAGAAGGGCGATTCCGGCAATCGCCCTTGCGTCTAACGTATCCATATTGACTGCCCTTAGTAACGATTACAGCTTTGAGCGCATATTTGAAAGACAGGTAGAAGCGCTGGGGAAAAAAGGCGACATGGCCATAGGCATATCAACAAGCGGCAAATCAAAAAACGTGATACTGGGAATACAAAAGGCCTCTAAAATGAAACTTAAAACAGCAGCATTGATGGGTAAACACAAAACCAGGCTTTCGCAAATAGCCGATGTCTCCATAAACGTGCCGTCGAATAACACACCACGCATACAGGAATCCCACATTATAGTAGGGCATATTGTCTGCGAAATCATAGAAGATGCATTGTAATAAATTAAAAACCCTGCCTGAGCTGAAAAAGGCCCTGAATAGAATCAAGGCCAAAAAAACAACCGTTGTGTTCACGAACGGCTGCTTTGATCTCGTTCATGCGGGCCATATAAATTATTTGCAAAAGGCAAAGTCGCTGGGTGATATTCTAGTCGTAGGCCTGAATAGCGATGGATCTGTCCGCAGATTAAAAGGAAAAAAAAGACCGTTTGCCGCTCAAAAAAACAGGGCAATTGTACTTTCGGCGCTGGCCTGCGTAGATTTTATTGTCATATTTGACTCCCTGACTCCTCTCGATCTAATAAAAGCAATAAAACCCGACATCCTTGTAAAAGGCGGGGATTGGAAAACAAAAGATATAATAGGCAGCGGGTTTGTTCGATCTCACGGTGGTAGAGTAAAAAACCTGCCTTACATAAAAGGATTTTCGACAAGTAAGCTAATCCGCAAAATAAAATCCTTGATCTGACAATCCTGCGTGTCAGGATTGTCAGATAAGGGAGAGGTATATGGGGCGAGAGCTTCTGCAGATCATAGATGCGAATTTGAACAGGCTGCGCGAGGGTCTGAGGGTATGCGAGGACATCGCGAGATTTAGCGCGGGTGAGAAAGACATTGCCATGTCACTAAAGACACTGAGGCACGGCGCGACCAACGCCATTCTTCTTTCAAAAAAGATACCCCTTGGAAAACTGGTGCAGACGAGGGATACCAAAAACGACCGGCTCAAATTTATTGATTTTGAAAAAGGTAAAGATGTCAGGATGACTGATATATTCATGTCCAACATCGAACGGGCAAAAGAATCTCTAAGGGTGCTGGAGGAATGCTGCAAACTCGTAGACATACAGACAAGCCGCAGGTACAGGAGACTGCGGTTTAACGCATACGACATCGAAAAAAGATCCATCAAAACAATAAAATGACACAGATAGAATCTGCAAAATCGGATAAAATATCCCCTGAGATGCGCTATGTCTCCAGACACGAAGGCATCGCAATAGACCTGCTGAAAAAACGTATCAGGGAAGGCGCCATCGTTATCATCAAAAACAAAAAAAGAAAGATAGCGCCCTGCGCTGTGGGTGAGGGACTCCGGACAAAAATAAACGCGAACCTCGGCTCATCACAGGACAAGGTAGACATAAATGAAGAAGCGGGTAAGGTGCGTACTGCTATAAAATACGGCACAGACGCTGTAATGGACCTCTCAACAGGCGGGGATATAAAAAAGCTGCGAAGGGCGATATTAAAGGCCTCGAGCGTAGCCGTGGGGACCGTACCCATATATCAGGCAGCGATAAAAGCTCAAAAAGAAAAAGGCCACATATCGCGGATGTCAAAAAAAGACATACTGGATGTCTTTGAGGAACAGGCCTCGGATGGCGTGGATTTTTTTACCGTGCACTGCGGAGTAACGCAAACCACGATCTCGTGTCTAAAGAAGCAAAAAAGACTCATAAACGTGGTCTCGAGAGGCGGATCTTTTTTAGTGGAATGGATGGTATTAAACAAAAAAGAGAACCCGCTGTATGAATTTTTTGACGACATCATCAGGATCGCAAAAAAATATGACATAACCCTGAGTCTCGGGGACGGCATGCGACCCGGCTCTCTGGTGGACGCGACTGACAGGCCGCAGATCCAGGAACTTATTATCCTGGGGGAACTCGCGGAACACGCAAGAAAAAATAACGTGCAGGTGATCATTGAAGGCCCTGGCCACATACCGATGGACCAGATAGAATCAAATGTCCTCATACAGAAGAAGATGTGCAAAAACGCGCCTTTTTACGTATTGGGTCCGCTTGTAACGGATGTAGCTCCGGGTTACGACCACATAGTAGGCGCCATAGGCGGGGCAATGGCCGCGTTTTACGGCGCGGATTTTCTGTGTTATGTGACGCCGTCCGAACATCTAAGGATACCTGATAAAAACGACATAAAGGAAGGGGTCATAGCCTCTAGGATAGCTGCCCACGCAGCCGACATAGCAAAGAAGGTCCCTGGCGCGCTGGACTGGGATAGAAAGATGTCGAGGTGCCGTTCTGTCCGCGACTGGAACGGACAGATAAAAAATTCTATGGATCCCGAAAAATCAAGACGCTACAGAAAATCAATCATGCCTAAAGATAAAAGCGTATGCACGATGTGCAGCAATTACTGCTCGATGAAAATATCGGAGAAATATTTTAAATGAGTAAAATCCTCGTGATAGGTTCGGTCGCGCTCGACAGCATTGCCACGCCGAGCGGGTATAAAAAAGAAATACTCGGAGGCTCAGCCACTTATTTTTCAATAAGCGCGAGCTTCTTTACAGCCGTAAACCTGGTCGCAACCGTTGGGACAGACTTTCCCGCTGAACATAGGTCACTCATAAAATCATTTGGCGTAGATATATCCGGCCTGGAGACAAAGCAGGGCAGGACATTTCGCTGGGAAGGTTCCTACATGGATGATCTAAATTGCGCGAAGACCATAGATACGCAGCTCAATGTATTCGCTGAATTCAAGCCGAACATACCCGAAACCTACAGGGATAGTGATTTTATCTTTCTTGCCAACATCGATCCTGACCTGCAGCTCTTTATACT
>CAZBAQ010000131.1:0-3257 GCA_964489855.1 uncultured Planctomycetia bacterium
GGGATTTAAAGGAACTCCTGGATAAGGGATTTTTGACTGCCCATGGTCCGCTCGGTCCGGGCCGATGGTATGAACTTAAAAAGAGCATAAGCGCGTAAGAGCACAAGAGCAAGAAAAAGAAGAGACGTTTTCCGTGCCAATCGGGAACCTGTCTTTAGTCTATTCGGGTACCTGTCTCCCGAATAAAACTGGGACAGGTTCCCGATTGGCACGGAAAACGTCTCTAGAACTCTAACGTCTCTAGAACTCTCGATTTGTTAGATAAGGGAAAGTCTGTTATGAATCTATCTGAATTCTCAGTAAAACGCCACATAACGATATTCATGCTATTCATAGGAGTAGTGCTGGTGGGGTTTGTGTCACTGCAGCGCTTGCCCGTAGAGCTGAAGCCCAACGTCGTGTACGGCGATATAAGTATAATCGTTGCTGTAAGAGGAGGCATGCCGCCGCAGGAGGTAGAGACGCTTGTCACGCGGCCTATAGAAGAGGCAGTATCCACCGTCAGTTATCTAGAGAACCTCTATTCCACGTCAAAGGCAGGCGAGTCCAGGATATGGCTCGAGTTTGAGCCAGGCACTAATATGAATTTTGCCGCGCTCGAGGTAAGGGAAAAGTTTTCAAAGATCCGCGACAAGCTCCCAAGTGAAATAGAAAAACCGATAATAGCGCAGTATAAAGAATCTGATACGCCAGTGCTTTTACTGGCAGTGACAGGCGAAGGTTATACCCCGGAGATGCTGCGCAAGGTCGTGGACGAGGAGATGAAGGAGTATATACTTCGCGTGAATGGCGTGGCGAACGTGGACGTGTACGGCGGCAGGGAACGGAAGATACTGGTCGAGGTGGACAAGAACAAGCTTTACCAGTATCGCATACCAATGGAGCATATCGTGAATTCCCTGGGCGCGAATAACCTGAATCTCCTGGCAGGCGATATCGAGAGACGGAAAAATAAATATCTCGTGAGGATAATGGGTGAGTTCGAATCTCTCAAGGACATAGAGGATATCGGTATTTCTACCACGCCGCAGGGCTCTGTTATAAAGCTTAAAGAAGTCGCCAGGGTAAAGGATTCGTTTTTAGAGCCAGTCAGCTACGCAAGGACAGACATAGAGCCGGTCGTTTCTATCTATATACAAAAGGAATCTACGGCAAACACCATAAAGGTCGTCTCCAGCGTGCAAAAGGAATTAAGACGCTTAAAGAGAAAACTGGACAAAAGGATATTTATAAAGGCCACCTTGAACCAGGCAGAGACAATACAGGAGGCAATAAACGCTGTCAAGACTTCTCTCATCTATGGCGCGATCCTGGCTGTCATGATACTTCTTTTGTTTTTGCGAGACGTTGGGCCCACTTCTATAATCGCTGCCACCATCCCCATATCAGTCACGGCCACGTTCATACTGATGTTTTTTAATAAGATCTCAATAAACGTAATGACACTTAGCGGCCTTGCATTAGGCATAGGCATGCTCGTCGATAATTCTATCGTCGTGCTTGACAATATCGATAAAAAGAAAAAGCGGATTAGATTTTCAGAAAAGGACTGGAAAAAACAATATACCGGGGCGGCTGTGAGCGGGGCTTCAGAAATGGGACTTGCGATAGTCGCATCCACCATAACCACGATAATAGTGTTCTTGCCTTTTGTTTTTGTAAACAAGGCCACGCGTATGTTGTGGAGCGGGCTTTCGCTCACTGTAACGTATTCACTTCTCTCCTCGCTTTTTGTGGCGCTTACGCTTGTCCCTATGCTCACAGACCGCATGAAAAAAATGCCGGCGGCGCCAAGACCAAAAAAACAGCTTTTCAAGAAGAATATATTTTTAAATATACAGGAGTATTACAGGATGTTTCTCGGGACCGGACTAAGATTAAGGTATGTATTCGTGGTAGCGGCGTTTGGTATCCTGATGCTCGCGCTGTTGATGGGATCCAAGATCGACAGGGAATTCATGGCAGGCACAGAAGAAGGAAGATTTACTGTATTCGTAGAGTTGGAACCGGGCGCGAAGCTTGATGTAACAGACCAGATGGTAAAAGAGATAGAGGTGCTTCTTTCCGGGATACCAGAGATAAAGACTTTTACCTCGCGCGTTGAACCGTGGTCCAGCAAGGTGTATGTCAAACTCGTTGCGCTTGCTCAGAGAGGGCGCTCCACAAAGGTTATTATAGACGATATACGCGCACAGGCCAAGACTGTCGAGCGAAAGTATAAAGGAGGGTTTATATACTTTTCAGAGATAGAAGAAAAGGGTTTAAAGGAGATCGTGCTCGATCTTTACGGGTATGATTACGCGATATTAAAAGAACTGGCTGTTTCGATCGCGACAAGGCTCGGGGCAATAGAGGGTTTCGAGGACATAAGGATGTCCAGGATCAGCGGCAGGCCTGAATGGGGCATTACCGTCGACAAGGAAATGGCCGGTATGTATGGCCTGACTACAAAGGATATATCAGAGACGCTGCATTCCGAGATCAGGGGTTTGCGCGCGACATTATATCATACGGAGGCAAGAGAGTTAGAGACCGTGTCGCGTTTAAGAAAAGAAGACAGGGAGCGGCTGGATGATTTAAGGAAACTCGTGGTTTTTTCGGAAGACGGTAACCCGATACTATTGGAACAGGTCGCGGACTTTATACCGCAGATCGGTTCGAGCGAGATAGTAAGAAAAAACAAGATGAGGGTCGTGCATATAACAGCTATGGTTACAAAGCATTCCCTTATGGCTGCGGTAAAAAAAATCAGGGCCAATCTTTCAGATATGGAATTTCCAAGGGATTATTATTACAGGATCGGAGGTAATTACGAAAGGAATCTGGAGAACGAGAGGGAATTGTGGGCATTTCCGTCAGGCGTGTTGTGGATAACGATATTTTTGGTATACCTCGTGCTCGCGTCTCTTTTTGAATCTTACACCCAGCCGTTTATTATAATGATATCGGTTCCGCTGGCGGTCATAGGGATGATCATTGCATTAAAGATCACGCACAAGCCAATAAGCCGCGGCGTGATAATAGGCGCTATCATGCTAGCGGGCATCGTTGTAAATAACGCTATCGTTTTGGTTGACAGGATAAACTTTTTACGGCGGCAAAAATCAACGAATTTATTGAAATCATTGATAGAGGCAGGCGAGGACAGGCTGAGGCCGATCGCCATGACGACATCCACGACCATCCTCGGACTTATGCCAATGGCATTTGACAGAAGCGAATCAGCGAATCTCTGGTCGCCGCTCGCGATTACTGTT
>CAZBAQ010000132.1:0-3223 GCA_964489855.1 uncultured Planctomycetia bacterium
AGAATTTCGCGGATATCCTGGATTATAAATTTACGGCAAAGATGGAAGAGGAACTGGATGAGGTGGAAGAGGGCAAGAAAAATAAGATAGAGGTCCTGGAGGAGTTTTACGCGCCGTTTGAAAAAGACCTTAAGTCTGCCAAGGTGAACATGAGAAAGGTCAAGGGCGAGACTGTGGCCACCTCCGAGGTATGCGAGAAATGCGGCAAGCCCATGGTCATAAAATGGGGGCGCATGGGCAGATTCCTGAGCTGCTCTGATTTTCCAAACTGCAGATTCGCAAAGTCTATCCCGACAGGCGTTACGTGTCCTGAGCCAGGCTGCGGCGGCAGACTGGTCGAAAGGCGCTCCAAAAGAGGCCGTCATTTTTACGGCTGTTCCAATTATCCAAAGTGCGGTCACATGACCCGGAAACTGCCCACTCAAAATTAGCACATCATGAAAGAAGATGCTAGAGCGGTACATACAAAAATTCATAACCTATCTCAAGGTTGAAAAAAATTCTTCCCACCATACCCTTATAAACTACCAGATAGATCTAAAGGACTTCAATGGTTCGATCAAGCAGAAGCCGCTTGAGAGTATCACGCATACTGACGTGAGGCTGTTTCTCGCGCGCATGAAGGAGAAGAATTTTGCAAAGAGGTCTGTGGCGAGAAAGATGGCTACATTGAGGAGTTTTTTCAGGTTCCTGTGCAGGGAAGGTTATATAAAAGCAAATCCCGCAACAGGACTGCAGACGCCAAAGATAGAAAAGAAGCTTCCTCTTTTTCTGGACACGAATCAGGTGGTAAGACTTATTGAGTCGCCAGATACATCAGATGTGTATGGGATGAGGGACAGGGCAATACTCGAGACTTTTTATTCAAGCGGCATAAGGGTGAGCGAGCTTGTGGGACTTGATAAGGACCGCGTGGATTTCATAAGCGGTGTATTAAAGGTATATGGCAAGGGTAAGAAAGAGCGCCTCGCGCCAGTGGGTGACAAGGCGCTAAAGGCCATGCGAGGTTATATTGAAAAGGTTGACGCTGCTAAGATAAAGGACAAAAAGGCGATTTTTTTAAATAAGAGCGGCCGCCGCATGAGTGACAGGGCAGTGAGAAGGGTCGTGGATAAATATATACGAAAGACGAGTTTGAACGAGAATATATCGCCGCATTCATTGAGGCATTCATTTGCAACTCATCTTTTGGACAGGGGTGCGGATCTAAGGTCAGTGCAGGAGCTTTTAGGCCACGCGAATCTATCCACGACGCAGATCTATACGCATGTCTCAACCGAGCGGCTCAAAACTGTTTACGAAAAGGTGCATCCCAGGGCATGATGAGGTGAAGGGTGGAGGGTGAAGGGTGAGAAGGGCCATAGTGTTGCTTTCCGGGGGAATGGATTCAGCGGTTACGCTTTATATCGCTAAGAAAAGAGGATATAAAGTGAGTTGTCTTATATTTGACTATGGGCAGCGACATAAAAAAGAGATAACCTGCGCTAAAAAATTAGCTCGTTTGACCGGCTCAGAATATTCTCTCTTAAAAATAAGACTTCCGTGGAAACAGAGCGCGCTTTTGGACAAGAGTTTAAAGGTGCCTGAACGCAGGAAATTTTCAGGCATCCCGGTTACGTATGTGCCGGCAAGGAACACGATCTTTATCAGTTTTGCTTTATCTTTTGCTGAAGCAAAAGGCGCCAAGGTCATTTTTATAGGAGCAAACGCAAGGGATTTTTCAGGCTATCCTGACTGTAGACCCATATATTTTAAGAAATTCAGCGCGCTTTTAAAAAAGGCTACAAAGGCAAAGGGCATAAAACTGGAGGCCCCGCTTTTACATAAGACAAAGAAAGAGATCGCGGCCATCGGTAAAAGACTCGGCGTGGATTTTGACCTTACATGGTCATGCTACAAAGGCGGTAGAAAACCCTGCGGCAAGTGTGACGCCTGCCGCCTCCGTGGTCGAGGTTTCGCCTCGACCGCTTAGAAGGTTTATGCGGAAAGCAAAGATCGTAGAGGTGTTTGGTTCGATCCAGGGCGAAGGGCCTTATGTGGGCGAGAGACAGGTCTTTGTGAGGTTTTTCGGTTGCAATATGTCGTGCAGGTTTTGCGACGAGAGAAAAAAGACGGATTTTTTAGAATATGGCGAGGCAGACCTTATAGAAAAGATCATCGGCAAGGGTGAAGACACTGTCTCTCTTACCGGCGGCGAGCCATTGCTGCAGGCGGATTTTTTAAAAGGGATGCTGCCGATTTTAAAAGAGAGAGGCCTGAGGGTCTATCTGGAGACAAATGGCGTATTGAAACACGCCCTTTTAAAGGTCATGGATCACGTTGATATAATAAGCATGGATATAAAACTTCCCTCTTCAACAGGCAGAGGCGCGTACTGGGACGCGCATTCCGAGTTTTTAAAAGAGGCGGCCAGGAAAGAGGTCTTTATAAAGTCAGTAGTCACGCCAAAGACGCTTCTCTCCGACATCGAGGAGGCAGCTTCTTTAGTAAAGAGAGTGGATAAAAATATACCTTTTATTATCCAGCCGGTAAGTTATAATGGTAGTATCGAGAGTATCGATCTGCTCGATACTTTTTTTGAGGGCGCGAAAAAAATGTTGAAGGATGTGAGGGTAATACCGCAGGTCCATAAAATATTAGGGGTGAAGTGATGAGGACTGTAAATTCCGGGGTTATACAAAAAACAGTCAGGGACCTTTGCATAAAGGCGAATCTTGAGCTGAGAGGGGATGTACTTTCCGCGTTGAGAAAAGCGAAAAAGAGGGAAACCAGCGCCAGGGCAATACGCATGCTTGATATTATTATATATAATGCATTGATCGCAAAAAAGAAACGGCTTCCGATATGCCAGGATACAGGCATGGTAGTGGCGTATCTTGATGTAGGTCAGGATGTGTTGATAAAAGGTGATCTTAAAAAGGCAGTGGAGAAAGGTGTGCTCGAGGCATACAGGGAAGGCTATTTCAGAAAATCCATTGTGAACGATCCTTTGATGCGAAGGAATACAGATACGAATCTACCGCCTGTTATTTATACCAGGATCGTGCCCGGGAAAAAAATAGGCGTGAACGTTGTGGTAAAGGGGTTTGGCTGCGAGAACGCGTCGAGGACAAAAATGTTCATGCCTACGGATCCCATGTCTTTGATACAGGATTTTGTAGTCGATATTATTAAAAAATTAGGGTCAAAGGCATGTCCTCCTATGTATATAGGTATAGGCATT
>CAZBAQ010000133.1:0-3184 GCA_964489855.1 uncultured Planctomycetia bacterium
GGTGGCGAGGGTTGCAGAAGAAAAAGGCATTGAAGCAGAAGATCTTCCTATGCTTGCAGAAGGAGTGCTTGACAAGGCGGATTATGAAACACGCAGGCAGTCGCATCTTGGCGGGGATGTGGATCAGACATTCAGGGGCAGAAAAAAAAAGGATACAAAAATTCCAATGGATTTTGCAGACAAGGCATGGCTGAGAAAGATGGCAGAGAAAGAAAGGGCAAGGCATGGCCCGAAAGAAGCAGAAAAGATATCCAGAAGAGATCTCTTAAAATTTATGCTAGGCATAGGTGCCCTGGCAGCAGGCGGCAGGATCGTCTATGAACTGGGAGAGGCGCCAAAAGAAATCAAAGAAGAACACAAATATCTGATGCAGACATTGCATAAAGATTTTTATGATACAAGGTCCCATTTCAGCGCTCAGGTGAGATACCTTCGGGTCTCGAGAAATACCCGGAAAAACCTTTTATCAGCGGAGGATATGGCAAGGGTCGAGAGCTTCCTGATGCCTTCCAGGGTGCATGCAATAAGATTTGCCGCTAAAGAATATGACCTGGAACCAGAGCTTATTGCAGGGTTTATCTATGAAGCAAAGATATATCAGGATTCTGAAAATAGCATAAAAAGGACGATAAAGGAATTTATATCAAGCGCTTTCGCAGAACTTGATATGAAGAATACGTGCGGCATTGGAAATACAAGCACCATCTATATGCTGAAGGATAGAAGCTTTTTAGATATTATATATGAAAATAGGAAATTTTTCTTAAAGCTTTTAAAAGATAAAGAATCTATTTCAACGTTCAATCGATTCATAGATGCCTATGGGGAAATAATAGAAATAAGACATGAGCCCTCCTGGAAGGCCTATGTAATGAATGCCGCAGGCGGATTTATCGGCCTAGTAGACAAGGTAGAGCCGATAGGCATATTATATGCTGCCTATATTATGCGAGAGGGCGCAAACGAGATAGAGAAAAGAAACAGAAACGAGACAGATATCCCGGATACTTCAGTAATGAAACGACATTCCAGGCATTGGACTTTAAGGGATAGAGAAAAAGATTATAAACCAATACCAGATATTTATAATACTAGGTACGGGAAGGTTTTTAACCAGAGTTATTACCCGCCTTATTGCTACCAGTATTTTGCGGCTGCTGATTATACAGGTGTAATCGTGTCAAGAAAAGGCCAGGCCAGGGCCCGCGGCAAGATAAAGGCATATCTTATGTTTCTGCGAAGCTCGATTTTTAAGGCCTATGATGAACAGCAGAAATTAGGAGAAATACAAAATCCAATCGGAGATTTAAAGAAAAATCCAGCCGCAGTCAGCCTCTAATCTTCAATGTAAAGTTATTTTCCTTTGATTTTTCAACGGGATTGGTGTATATTAAGGATACTATGGCAAATATAAAGTTGGTGCTTTTGCGACACGGCGAGAGCACATGGAACAAGGAAAATAGATTCACTGGCTGGACTGATGTGGACCTGTCTCCCAAAGGAGTTGAGGAGGCAAAGGAGTCCGGCAAGGTGTTGAAGAAAGAGGACTACACGTTTGACGTGGCATTTACGTCTGTATTGAAGCGGGCAATAAGGACGTTGTGGATCGCACTCGATGAGATGGACCTTATGTGGATACCGGTGTACAGGTCATGGAGATTGAACGAGAGACATTATGGCGCGCTGCAGGGGCTCAATAAATCAGAGACAGCCAAAAAGTTCGGTGAAGAGCAGGTCTTGATATGGCGCAGGAGCTATGATACGCCGCCTGACGCATTGACAAAGGATGACCCGCGCTATCCAGGGAAAGACCCTATATATAAAGGTATGGATGAAAAAGATATCCCGCTTACAGAGTGTTTAAAGGATACAGTGGCGCGGTTCCTGCCGTACTGGCACGAGACAATCGCGCCTGTAATTAAGTCCGGGAAAAATGTCCTGATAGCCGCGCATGGGAACAGCCTGCGCGCGCTTGTAAAATATTTAGACAATGTCTCGGATGAAGAAATCGTAAAACTGAACATACCCACAGGTATACCTCTAATATACGAGCTCACCAAAGACCTCAAGCCAATAAAGCACTACTATCTTGGCGACCCTGAGAAGATCAGGAAAGCAATGTCCTCAGTAGCCAACCAGGGCAAGGCCTAATCTGACAAATCGTGCGTGTCAAGTTTGTCAAATAAGGGGGTGCCCTTGACGATTGGATAGACGTCAGGTATACTTCATTGTTTAGAAAGGGGGTAGAGTATGGATTGGAATGCTGTAGTTATGCAGCCAGTAACAGAGATGCTGGCAAGGGTGGCTGGATTTTTGCCTGTACTTTTAGGTGTCCTTGTAATACTGGTAGTCGGTTGGATAGTGGCAGGGATGCTTAAGAACGTTGTTGTAAAGCTATTGAAGCTGATCCAGCTGGATACTGCCAGCGAAAAGGCAGGTTTAGGTGATGTACTGAGAAGAGGTGGCATAAGGCAGACACTTTCTGAGTTAATAGGTGTACTTATTTATTGGTTAGTAATGTTAATGGTGTTTATGACTGCCTTGAATGCCCTGGGAATGACGGTTGCCGCGTCACTACTAGACAAGGTAATACTTTACATTCCTAATGTAATAGCAGCTGTGTTTATCCTGGCGCTGGGTATATTTTTCTCCAGTATGGTCGGAACGATTGTCAGGACTGCTTCAAGCAATGCCGGCATTACGCAGGCAAAGTTTTTAGGCCAGCTTACACAGATAGTTATTATGATATTTACCGCCATAATAACACTGGAGCAGCTGAACATAGCATCGTCCGTGTTGACGTTTGCTATAAATATCATCCTGGCTTCCTTAGGTCTTGGCCTGGCTATAGCGCTGGGGCTTGGCTCAAAGGATATTGTCGGTAAGATGGTGCAGGATATGGTAAGTAAGATGAAGAGTAAGTAAGGCAGCGAGTCATTTTTGGTCTCGAACCCCGCGTTTCCTCTAAGGAGACGCGGGGTTTTTTTGTTCAATGTTTCGCCCAACAGCTAGCAGGGTTTGGAAGGACGCTCGGCCATAATATATTCATCGTAGATGTGGGCCTCGCTCTTTTTTATTTTGACAGGCTCACTTTTTAGTTGTTCGTAGATCCGGAAATGCGCAAAATAAAGAAACCTTCCAAATCCTTACGATTAGAATTTGGAACGGGGCACGCACGATTTGT
>CAZBAQ010000134.1:0-3171 GCA_964489855.1 uncultured Planctomycetia bacterium
AAAGGCGTGGGTATTTACAGGACGACTATAATGGACCTGAACTGGCTTGCCAAAAGAGGGCTTAATGGGTTATTGAACGAGATCGAGGAAGTGTTCACTGGTTTTTTAAATCGCACAAAACCGGATATTATCCATTGTCATAACATGCACTATTTTTCAAAGCCGCACACAAGGACCCTGGCAAGGCTTTCAAAGGAATTCGGCGCGCCGCTGATATTGACCGCGCACAATGTATGGGACGACAACCTGTTTTTGGATCTTGCCAGGAATGTAAAATGGGATCACACTATCGCTGTAAGTCATTTTATAAAAAGAGAGCTCATAGGCATAGGGGTCTCGCATAAAAAGATCACGGTTGTCCACCACGGTATAGACGAAGACCTTTACAGCCCTAAGATCCAGCATAAAGGCATATACAAAAAATACCCGCAGTTGAAAAATAAAAAAGTAATGTTTCACCCTGCCAGGATGGGGCTTGCCAAGGGCTGTGATGTGAGCATAAAGGCGCTCATGCGCATAAGGGAGAGGATCCCAAACGTGATGCTGATACTCGCAGGCACAAAGAATATCATAGACTGGGCGCAGAGCCAGCAAAAAGACATTGCCTACATGGTAGACCTGATTGATTTTTTCAATATGAGAAAGAATGTCCTGATAGATTCTTTTGATCTTAAGGATATGCCAAAACTTTACGCTGTATCAGATGTCTGTGTTTATCCTTCTTCGTCATGCGAACCTTTCGGGCTTACCATGCTCGAGGCGCTTTCCTCGGCAAAACCAATGGTCGTTACTGAAACAGGCGGCATGCCTGAGATCGTAAAAGACGGCATCAATGGATTCGTGGTGCCGATAAGAGATTTTGAAGCGCTTGCCTCAAGGGTGATACAACTTATAAGCAACAAAGAGCTGCATGACCGTCTCGGCTACACAGGCAGGCAGATGGTAGAGCAGAATTACACCAAAGGGATAGTGACGAGGAATACGCTGGATGTTTACAGAAGGTCATTATAGTATGCCAACCCGCTTATCTGACAAAGTTGACACGCACGATTTGCGTGCCCCGTACCCGAACGAAGTGAGTGGTTCGGGGTCAGATAAGGAAAATGCATAGATGAATAACAGACCGATCGGGATATTTGATTCAGGCGTGGGCGGGCTTACTGTCGTTAAAGAGATAATGAAGGCCCTGCCCAATGAAAGAATAGTCTATTTAGGCGATACAGCCCGCGTGCCCTATGGCACAAAATCAGAGGAGACCATAAAGCGGTTCTCAGTAGAAAATACAAAATTTCTTAAAAGGTTTAATGTAAAACTTATTATCGTGGCATGTAATACTGCTTCGAGTATCGCATTGCCTATATTGAGAAAAAGATTCAATATCCCTGTCGTAGGCGTTATCAAGTCCGGCGCCAGAAAAGCAGTAAAGGTAACAAGGAATGGCAGGATAGGGATCATAGGCACGCTTACGACAATAAAAAGCAGGGCCTATGAAAAAGAGATAAAATCGATTTCCGGAGACAAGGTATTTTCTGCTATGTGTCCTTTGTTTGTCCCGCTTGCTGAAGAGGGCTGGCTGAATGGCAGGATAACATTTGATATTGTAAAAAAATATATTTCGCCGCTGGCTAAAAAGAAAATAGATACTCTTATCTTAGGCTGCACGCACTATCCGCTTTTAAGAGGCGTGATCTCAAAGGTGACAGGCAAAGGCGTCAGGATAGTAGATTCTGCGAGTTCAGTGGCGGAAGAGGTGGCGAAGATCTTACAGAAATCAGGTAAATTATCCAGGACTTTAAAAAATCCGGCTCATAGCTTTTTCGCGACAGACGCGGTCGAGCAGTTCGTAAAGGTCGGCGAGAGATTCTTGGGAAGAAAAATCAAAAATGCCAGGAGAGCAAGTTATGTATGAGATCTTGATCAAATCGGATTTTTGCGGGGCGCACAATCTGAGGGGTTATAAAGGAAAATGCGAGGCCTTGCACGGTCATAACTGGAAGATAGAGGCGAGATTCGAGAGCGATTTTCTGGACGAGGTCGGAATGGCCGTGGATTTCAAGGTGTTAAAATCCAAACTAAAAAACGTGCTTAAGAAGTTCGATCATGCGTATCTTAATAAATCAGCAGTCTTTAAGAAACAGAATCCTTCTGCCGAGAATATCGCCAGACATATTTACATAGAGCTTCAAAAAAACACAAAGCTAAAAAACGTCTTTGTAAAATCAGTATCTGTGTGGGAGTCTGAAGTCTCCTGTGCCACCTATTACGAGTAGATGGTCGAGGCGAAACCTCGACCAAGCTTGGTCGAGGTTTCGCCTCGACCATTTCTATGTATATTATATATGATTTAGCATTTATAATTTTCGGAATAGTATACCTGCCGTATCTGATCGTGACAGGCCGTTACAGGTATGGCATGGCTGATAAACTGGGGTTCCTCCCTAAAGACCTCAGGGCTGTTTGTTCCAATAACAGGATCATATGGATACACGCGGTCAGCGCAGGCGAGATGAAGGCGGCCGGTATCCTCGCGCCACTTTTAAGAAAAAATTTTCCGTCTCACACGCTCCTCTTCTCCAGCGTTACGCAAGCAGGCAATAAAATCGCCAGGACAATAGCCAAAGGCAAGGAAAAGATTTTTTATTTCCCGCTTGATCTGAGTTTTATAGTCAATAAAGTCGCGCGGATCATAAAACCGGATATGTTTTTATGTCTTGAGGCGGAACTCTGGCCTAATCTGATCACGTCGCTTCATAAGGCCAATACAAAGATCATCCTCGTAAACGGAAAGATCTCGGATAGATCTTTTGCCGGTTACAGTAAAATAAGGTTTATTATCTCGCGTATTTTAGGCAGATTCTCTCTTTGCCTGATGCAGACAGAAAAAGACCGCGAAAAGATATCGGCCCTGGGCGCCCCAAAAGACAAGATCTTCGTGCCTGGAAATCTGAAATTTGACATGTCGTTATTAAATGCCGGCGGAAAAAGACAGGAAATCAGAAACAGATTAAACCTGCGGGAGAAAGACGTTTTTCTGGTGGCTGGCAGCACGAGCAGGGGCGAGGAAGAAATAATCATAGATTGTTTTTCCAGATTGAAAAAGGATTATAATGATTTACAACTTCTTATCGCGCCTCGCCACATAGAACGCGTAAAAGAGGTGGAAAGGCTTTT
>CAZBAQ010000135.1:0-3148 GCA_964489855.1 uncultured Planctomycetia bacterium
AAAGATCTCAAACCCAGGGCGCCCATTGTCACTTTTATGGGCCATGTCGATCATGGCAAGACATCGCTCCTAGACATGATACGTAAGACCAAGGTGGTAGATAAAGAGGCGGGCGGCATCACGCAGCACATAGGCGCGTACGAGGTCGTGCTTCCAAAAGGCCGCGTGACGTTTCTGGACACGCCAGGTCACGCCGCGTTTACAGCGATGCGCGCAAGAGGCGCGAACGCCACAGACATGGTCGTGCTCGTAATCGCTGCTGACGACGGAATCATGCCGCAGACAATAGAGGCCATAGATCACGCGCGTGCCGCAGAAGTGCCGATAATAGTGGCCATAAATAAGATCGACAAGAAAAACATAAATCTGGATAAGGTCAAGAAACAGCTGGCTGAGCGCGAGCTCATGCCTGAAGACTGGGGCGGCAAAACGATTACAGTAGGCGTTTCTGCAAAAACAGGCCAGGGCATCGACGATCTTTTGGAAATGCTGCTTTTGGAGGCAGAGATGCTCGAACTAAAGGCAAATCCTGATAGGCCTGCCAACGGCGTTGTCGTGGAAGCTGAGCTTTCAAAAGGCAAAGGCCCAGTGGCGACTGTCCTGGTCGCGAACGGCACGCTTAAACTGGGCGACACTATCACTGTAGGACTGCATTATGGTAATATAAAAGCGATGCTGGATGATAAGGGCCGCAGGGTCAGCGAAGCAGGCCCTGCAAAGCCAGTGGAGATACTCGGGCTTTCAGGCGTGCCCCTGGCAGGTGAGAGATTTTACGTGGTTGAAGACGAGAAAAAGGCAAGGGATATTGTCGGTGTAAAGCGTATGGAGGCGGAAAAGAAAAAATTAGACGCACGCTCGCAGAAGATCACACTGGAAGAGCTTTATGATAAGATCAAAGAGGGCGAGGTAAAGGAATTAAAGATTATTTTAAAGGCAGACGTGCAGGGTTCTCTTGAGGCGGTCAAGGATTCGCTCGAGAAACTTTCCACCCCTGAGGTAAAGCTTTCTGTAATACACGGCCAGGTCGGAAACATCAACGAATCAGATGTTATGCTGGCGTCTGCGTCAAACGCTGTCATACTGGGATTTCACGTGGCAGTAACTCCTGAGGCAAAGGCGCTTTCAAAGCAGGAAGGCGTTGACGTGCGGCTGTATAACATAATCTACGAGGCGGTCAATGATGTAAAGGCTGCGATGGAGGGTCTGCTCGAACCGGTTATAGAAGAGACATTTTTAGGAAGGGCTGAGGTGAGGCAGGTCTTTAAAGTCTCAAAGGTCGGTGTCGTGGCAGGGTGTTATGTCTCAAAAGGCATTATACCGCGAAACGCTACTGCAAAACTTATAAGAGATAAAGAGATTATTTTTAAAGCAAAGATCAGCTCGTTAAAGCATTTAAAGGATGATGTAAAGGAAGCAAAAGAAGGTTACGAGTGTGGCATCAGCCTGAGCTTTAAAGACATTAAAAAAGGCGATCTCATCGAGGCGATCGAGATCAAAAAGGTTGCCCGGAGACTAAAATGAAGAAACGTATACTTAGCGGTATGAGGCCGACAGGGTCGCTGCATCTCGGGCATTTGTTTGGCGTGCTGGACAACTGGGTGAAGCTGCAAGAGGAAAACGAGTGCTTTTTCATGATCGCAGACTGGCACGCGCTAATGAGTGAATACGAAGAGCCGTCAAAGCTTCCTCAATATACAATAGAGTGCGCGGCTGATTGGATAGCGTCAGGTATTGACCCGAAAAAAAGTACGATTTTTATTCAATCACACGTGCCGCAGCATTTGGAATTATATATGGTGTTTTCCAATTTCGTGCCGCTGGGATGGCTGGAAAGGTGCCCGACGTATAAAGAGCAGTTGAGGGAATTATCGTCGAGACATCTGCATACGTATGGCTTTTTGGGCTATCCAGTTTTGCAGGCAGCGGATATTTTATTGTACAGGGCAGGCGCTGTGCCTGTTGGCAAGGACCAGCTGCCGCACCTTGAGCTTACAAATGATATCGCGGTTAAATTTAATAAACTATACGGCGCTACATTTAAAGATATAAAGCCGCTCTTGACAAAGACGTCAAAGCTTCTTGGCGTGGACGGACGCAAGATGAGCAAGTCCTATGAAAATTTTATCGCGCTTGGTGATTCAGAGAATACAATAAAAGAAAAATGCGCGAAGATGTTTACTGACCCGAAAAGGATCAAGCTTTCTGACAAAGGGCATCCGGACGAGTGCAATCTTTATTCGTATTATAATCTGTTAAAGAAAAAGGATGCTGCAGAGGTCTATGATTATTGCAGTTCGGCAAAGGTCGGCTGTACAGAGTGCAAGAAAAATCTAGCGGGTGTTGTTTCAGATTATTTAGCAGATATCAGGAATAAAAGAGAAAAATTACTGAAGGATAAAGGCGAGATCCAGAAGATCCTAGAAGAAGGCGCGAAGAGGGCTGGTCAGGTCGCGTCTGAGACAATGATGCAAGTGAGAAAGTCGGTTGGTTTAGCATAAGATATGTCTTATAAAGTGAAACTCGAAGTATTCGAAGGGCCGCTGGATTTATTATTATATCTCATAAAGAAAAACGAGATAGATATATACGATATACCTATATCAGTGATTACAGAGCAATACCTGGAATACCTTGAGTTCATGCGTATGCTGGATCTGAATATCGCGGGCGAATTCCTGGTAATGGCAGCCACGCTCATTCACATAAAGAGCAAGATGCTCCTGCCGCCGGAAGAAAAGGAGATACTGCCAGAAGAGGAAGAGGACCCGAGGGAAGAGCTCGTGAGGCGGCTTCTGGAATACAAGCGATTCAAGGAAGTCGCGGGCGTATTGCAGGATCTGGAAGGCCAGCGCAAAAAGATGTTTACGCGTTCCTCGGTGCTTGAGCTGGGTCCTGATGAAAAGTTTTTTGAGGCAAATGTATTTGATCTTATAACCGCGCTGACGCGTGTATTAAAGGATGTCCCGAAAGAGATCTTTCAGGAGATCGTAAAAGACGAGTTTACAGTAGAACAAAAGGTGCATGATCTTTTGCACATGCTGGTGGAAAGACCTGTAATACACCTGTCAGGGCTTTTTAAAGCCGCGAAGAACAAATCAGAGATCATAGCGACGTTTCTCGCCGTGCTGGAGCTTATACGGCTGAAAGA
>CAZBAQ010000136.1:0-3143 GCA_964489855.1 uncultured Planctomycetia bacterium
TACCATAGCTATAAATTGTAATAGGGCCGAATTCAGCTATTACAGGATACATAATATTTTATTTTATCTCTATATTCAGTTTATTGGTTCGCTGTTTTGCAAGGTCCCAACTATAGTCATATAGGTGCAGGCCTTTGCTTGATGCAATGATCTCGCCGCTCTCAACGCCGATCTCTTCAGCCATGTACTGCTTCACCAGCTCCAGGCCCCCGAGATTTGACGGGAACCCGCCCCACAGGTCCCATGACCTGAAATATGGGAAGAAATGCAGTTTCCCATACCTGATCCTTGTATCAATGATCCTAAGACATGGCGGATCATGAAGCTTTATATCAGAAGGCATGCCTATCTCCATTACTGCCTGATTAGTGCCATGGCCCTTGGTCTTATACATCTTTATGACCTCTTCGACCTGATTTACTTCAAGCGGCATCTCCTTTATTATCTCTTTAGTATCCTTGATCTCCTTTATCCTGACCTTCGCGTCCACAAGCCGCTCGCCATAAGTATAATCCTCTGTCTCTGTTTTCTGGCCAGTCAATAAATAAGAAAGATACCCGTGTATATACTCCATACTGGTAGGGGCTGGTATGCTGCTCCCTTCAGGCATTATAGGAATGATCTGATGATGAGGGTTTTTTATCCTTACTGTAACAAAATCAAATTCAAGCCTCCTCTGGCCCTCGTAACTCCCGCTGGTTATCTTATAAACATGCCCGTGCTCTAAAATCTCTGCAAGACACTGAAACCACGCATTATCCAGATCAAATGCCTCTATGTAAACCGGCCTTAGCCCGCCTTTTGCCATTATTTAAGCCCCCAATGTTTTTTTAACTCCTCATTTATATGCCTGAGCGTCTCGCCTTCCAGATGCTTTTCCATTATTTTACTCCCAGCGCTTTTCTTCTTCAACATAATTATGTTTTTTAATTCACTGATCGGCATCACGCTGCTGCCATAGACCCTGGCGTGATTCCTGATGAAATTATCATCTGAAGAGACAGTTATTCTTTCCGAGGATGAAGCGCCTCTTAACATGTCCACTATGACACTATCCGCGTCCCTGTCTCTAGTCGCAAATAATACCTCTACCTTCCCGTACGAATCCTTTGTTATGCCAATGTCTTTTTCTTTGCTGTCAAATATAATAGACACCTTATCAAATATGCGCTTCTCTGCCATAAAATCCACTAAGATCTTGATAAAATGCATACGGCTCGCCTCAAGACTTATGTCCTTTTTTGCCTCAAGCTCCCTGATCTTACTGATCGCATTATACCCGTCTATGATTAAATGCTTAGACACAATATGCCCTCTTTTTTAAGAAGCCCTGCTGTAACGCCATCGCCGTCAACTAACCTGCCTTTAAAGCTTCCGTCATAAATCTTTCCGACCCCGCAGGAAGGGCTTTTTGATTTTAAAATCGCTTCTTTAATATTATACTTTTTTGCGATCTCCAGTGTCTTTTCCGCGCCTTTCAAGAACTTAGCCGTAACATCAACACCATTTTCATCAATAACCTTTGCTGTCGAGACCCTGATCTCTGTCTTTGTCCTTGGAATGCCTCTTCCGCCTAATACCTCAGGGCATACTGCAATCGCTTCTTTTTTATCCACCATCTCCTTTATCTTTGGGTCCAGCCGATTCTTCCCATCCCATGTGCAATCAACCCCTGCCAAGCAAGCGCTGACTAAAATCATTGTCCGAGCTCCTTCTTAATATTTTCAAATGCCCTCTCGCCATCAAAAACTATTCCTTTAATCCCCAGCTTCTCCGCCCCCTCAATCAAATCTTTCCTATCGTCTATATAAAATGCTTTTTCCGGCCCGACCCTCGCAAAATCAAGCGCTACATTATAGATCTCAGGTGCAGGTTTTCTGTACCCCACCTCGTAAGACAAAACGAGCCTGTCAAACTCGTTAAAAATCCTCATCCTTGGCTTTAAAAACTCGAAATGCGTCACATTCAGATTAGAAATCAAGACCAATTTATATTTTGACTTAACACCTTTTAAAAAATCGCACATCTTAATATTAAGAGGTGTCTCAAAGAATATATCGTTCCATATAGGAAAAAACTTATCGCCTTCCATATCTAATTTGAGAAACTCCTTTACCCGGAGATAAAACTCATCCGTATCGATCTTGCCCTCTTCATAAGCTTCAGTAAGCCCTGAATCAAAAAAAAGATCATACACATCCTCTTCCTTTTTGGGCGTGCAGCACAGGATCTTTTTCACCGCGATCCTGTGGTCAAAGTTTATAAGCACATTGCCTAAATCACAAATTATCGCATCGTACTTATTCTGTGTCATATGCTACTGCGCAGGAAGTAGGTGAGGCGCTCAAGCTCCATTGACAGGTCTATGTTTAAGAGTTCTACACCGCTGGGCACCTTGAGAGTCACAGGCGCGAAATTAAGAATAGCCTTGATGCCTGATGCGACTAATCTATCAACCGTATCTTGGGCTGAATTCTGGGGCACTGCTAATATTGCCATGTCTATATGTTTTGCCCTGATAATACCTTTTATCTGGCTTATATCCCTTATCTTTATGTCTTGCCTTAGCTTATTTACCTTTTTTTTGTCATTGTCAAAGGCATACTTTATATTAAATCCCTGGCTTTTAAATCCTTTATACGCGAGTAGCGCTGAACCAAGGTTCCCAGCTCCAATAAGTACCACATCCCAGTCCCTGTCTATGCCAAGTATCTTCTTTAGCTTCAGCTTCAAGACCTCGGTATCATAGCCTTTGCCAGGCTTGCCGAACTGGCCAAAATATGTAAGGTCCTTCCTGACCTGGGCAGCATTACATCCTGTAAGATCGGCTAATTCCTGCGAAGAGATTACAGGCGTATCTTTTAATGATAGAAGCGCCCTGTAATAAAGCGAGATCCTGGATATAGAGGATGATGGTATTTTCAATCAACCGCCTCTACGCTTTTAATCTCAGGAACATCCTTTTTAATGGCCCTGCCAACGCCTTCCCGCATAGTCATCTGGGACATTGGGCAGCCGCTGCACGCGCCCTTTAGCCTTACCTTAACCACGCCATCCTTTACATCTACCAGCTCGATGTCTCCGCCATCCCTTTGTAGAAATGGCCTTATCTTTTCTATTGCCTTCTCGATTCTTTCACGCAT
>CAZBAQ010000137.1:0-3126 GCA_964489855.1 uncultured Planctomycetia bacterium
GCGACTGGTTAAAGGCAAAAGGCCTTGGGCCAAAGGATGTGAACGAGGAAGAGGTGAGTAAACTTTTGGTCGAGGCCAGGCAAAAGGTAAAAGACGAGCATGAAAAGGTCGTTGCGCTTGGCGGACTCCATATAATCGGCACAGAACGGCACGAGTCCAGGCGCGTGGACAATCAGCTGCGCGGCCGTTCAGGCAGACAGGGCGATCCTGGATCGTCCAGGTTTTATATCTCGCTTGAGGATGACCTGATGCGGCTTTTTGGCTCTGGCAGGATCTCGGCTATTTACGAGCGGCTCGGTATAGAGGAAGGCCAGGATATCCAGCACCCGCTGGTGAGCCGGGCGATCGAGACCGCGCAGAAAAGAGTGGAGCAGCATAATTTTGACATACGTAAACACGTGCTCGAATATGACAATGTGATGAACAAGCAGCGCGAGGTCATATACGAGGAAAGAAGAAAGATCCTATCAGGCGAGAACGTAAAAGAGCATATCCACGAGATAATAGAAGAAATCATAGAAGGCGCGACGACACTCTATCTAAATCCTGAAACGCACAAGTCTGACTGGCAATACGCTGAATTCAATGAATGGCTCTGGTCAAAGTTCAATGTCAGGGTGCAGGGCCTGGAAGACATGGTAGAGGGCAAGGACGCAGAGACTATCCTTGGCGAGCTTGCTTTGATTGTGAAATCTCAATATGAGGAAAAAGAAAAGAAAATGGGATCAGGGCTCCTGAGGCACATCGAAAAGATGCTCATGCTTCAGGTCATTGACACGAAATGGAAGGACCATTTGCACGCAATGGATAATCTCAGGGAGGGCATTGGGCTCAGGGCGTATGGCCAGCGCGATCCTCTGGTGGAATACCAGCATGAGGGTTATGACATGTTTATGTCCATGATAGATTCTATCAAGGACGAGACGCTGGAATTTTTATTCAAGGTCCAGGCTGTTCGCGATGAGACAGCGCCAAAAGGCGTGTTCCAGTCCCTGCCGCAGCAGCTTGTCCACGACGAGATCACACCCATGTCAAGACCTCCAGATGTTCCCCGTGACTTGCCCGAGCCGCCTGCCCAGCATAAACAAGAAGGACCAAAGGTCGGCAGAAACGACCCGTGCCCGTGCGGCAGCGGCAAGAAGTACAAAAAATGCTGCGGGAAATAGCATAGCGATAATCATTGTGTTCAAGGCTTAGCCTTGAACAAGCTTGTTCAAGGCTAAGCCTTGAACACAAGAGATGATAGTTTCTTTAATTTCTTCAGTACTTCTAACCCTCGCTTTTCCAAACTTCAGCCTGAGCTATTTGGCCTTCGTGGGTTTTATCCCGCTTTTTTTTGCCATACGAAATAAGCCCCCGAAAAAGGTATTCTGGCTCTCGTATTTCTGCGGGTTTTTATTTTATTTAGGAACGTTGTACTGGCTTTATCACGTTACAGTGTTCGGTCTTATAATACTCTCTCTTTATCTTGCCTTGTATTTTGGATTTTTTGGATTTTTTATAAATCGTTTAACATTCTACATCTCGCATTTCACGCTTTTATTCATACCTTTTATCTGGATGGGGCTTGAATGGATACAGTCGCATCTTTTCGGCGGATTCGGGTGGGCCTTGCTGGGGTATTCACAGTATAAAAATTTAAGCCTGATCCAGATAGCTGATTTTTCAGGCGTGTATGGAGTGTCTTTTATCGTGATGGCGTTAAATGTCGCGATCTACAAATTATTCAGGAAATCGGGCAGGGCTCTATGGGTTATAATTTTAGTCCTGGCAATGGTAATTGGATATGGGAGAATGAGGGTTAATGAGGGAAATAATGGGGGCGCGGAAATAAAGATTTCTGTTATTCAGGGCAATATCCCGCAGGAATTAAAATGGGATCCTAATGCCGCTCAATCAAATCTGGATCAATACATCAATCTTACGCGGCAGGCCGCTTTTGAAAATCCTGATCTGATTATCTGGCCCGAGACATCGTTTCCGGGATATTTTATAAGCGATAAAAAAATGACAGAAGAGGTCTTAGGTCTGGCAAGAAAAATAGGCGTTCCTCTTTTAATAGGAGCAAATACTGAAGAAGGTCTGGATATTTTCAACAGCGCTGTACTCATCTCAGATAGAGGCGAGATCGTGGATAGATACGACAAGATCCACCTTGTGCCTTTTGGCGAATACGTTCCGTTGTCAGACAAGCTCCCGATTTTACATCGCTTAGTCCTGGGCGAATTCGGAGAATTTACCGCAGGAAAAGAATTTAAAATTTTTGAGCTGAAAGCTGAAAGCCGAAAGCTGAAGGCTCACTTTGCAACCCTCATCTGCTTCGAGGATATTTTCCCCAAAATGTCCAAAAGATTTGTCCGGAATGGCGCACAGTTTCTCATTGTCATCACGAACGATGCCTGGTATGGCCATAGCGGCGCGCCATACCAGCATGCTGCCTGCTCTGTTTTCCGCGCTATAGAAAACCGCGTTCCAGTGGTGCGCTGCGCCAACACAGGTTATTCCTGCTTCATTGATCCCTACGGCAGGATATACGGCGAAGTAGAGAAAGACAGCGCTAATCTCTTCATCCCCGGTCACAAGACCTCCGCCATCAAACTAAAATAGGTTTACATTTAAGACCTTGCTTTAAGTGTAAGGTTATTGACAAGAGATGTTAGGTTTGATATAATATTTAAAAGTATTTAAAAGTATTTAAAAATATTTAATTTATTTACATGAAAAAAATTATTACTATTCTAATAATAGTAAACTTCCTATGTCAAGATCTTGGTTTTTGCATAGCAGGGCCAAGTTCTATGCTCAGGGTGCCCTTGAGATATAGTAAGACAGGGATTAAGCTTAAGGGTTTTACAGGGCCTAAAGAGATTGTAAACCTTGAAGATTACATAACAGGTGATAGGATAGCTATTAAAACTTCCAAGCCTACGCTTATACCAAGAACGCTGCAAGTAAGTCTAACCGCCTTATTTAAAGAAGGCAAGAGAAATCTCTTTAAAGAGATCACCAGAGAAGGAAAAGATATTGTTGCAAAGATAATATACGTAGACCCTGAGACCGGGAAAGAAGAGACAGTAAAAAAATATAAAGTCATCAAAGAAGAAATCGATAGAGGAAAGAATAGTT
>CAZBAQ010000138.1:0-3122 GCA_964489855.1 uncultured Planctomycetia bacterium
GCATGGTTCGCCCGGGAGCTATAGACAGGCGAGAGCAAAAAATTACACTGAGCGAGGCTGCCTCGCTGGGGCAGCCGAGCGTCTTTTTGAAGCACCTGCCAGACTGAAAAGACACCGTGCCCGCTCGCGAAAAAGATGCCCTTAAATCCGCTGGTCTGGGTGGTGCAAAATAACTGAAATTAACATGACCATCCGGGAGCGCAGGTAGAAAGGACGCCTCGGTTGACACTCCTATATTATTATGATATACTCTATTTCACATATAAGGAGAAATAGCATATGGATATTTTAACACTGCGCAGGTTTAAGATGTATCTGATGATGCATAAGATCAAGATCATCATAACCTTTGCTGTCACCATGCTTTTAATATTATCTGTATGGGGTTTAGCGTCCCTGGAATCCTTTTACCGCCATCTTACTATTGCGCAGATGCCTATAACGCTCCTTTTGTCAGGCGTCCACGCCGGCATATTCGTATTTATGTATATGATATTCCTACGGGGTGGATTTACAAGGATCAAACAGACTACAATAAAAGGTCAAAAGGTAAATATCCACTGGAATGACGTGATCGGCATAGACGAGGCAAAGGAAGAGGCATGGGAAGTGGTGCAACTCATAAAAGACCGAACGCGGCTATTAAAGATAGGCGGCAGGATCCTGCGCGGCCTTCTAATGGTAGGCCCTCCTGGCTGCGGAAAGACATACCTGGCAAAGGCTATCGCGACTGAGGCAGGCATTCCGTTCATATCCATGTCAGGGAGCGAATTTACCGAAATATTCGTGGGCGTGGGAGCGTCCCGCGTGAGAAAACTGTTTAAAAGAGCGAGGGACCTCGCGTATGGATACGGCGCATGTATCGTTTTTATAGACGAGCTCGACGCCATAGGCAGGCAGCGTTCCTTCAGTTTTATGGGCGGCGGCCAGGAGACAAACTCCACGCAGAACCAGCTCTTGGTAGAGATGGACGGACTTAAAGAAAAAGACTTTAATGTCATTGTAATAGGCGCGACAAACGCTGCGGAAGGAGTGCTGGACATGGCGCTTTTAAGGCCTGGAAGATTTGATAGGAAGATCTACATAGACAGGCCCAGCCTTGAAGGAAGAGAAAAGGTATTTGAATATTACATTAAAAAAGTAAGCTATGATAAAAATATAGATCTGGGCCGCCTGGCAAGAAAGGCAGTATATAAATCACCCGCTGAGATCGATAATATAATAAAGGAAGCTGCCCTCATAGCCACAAGAAATAAAAGAGATATTGTAAGCTATACTGACCTGACCGAGGCAATGGAACGTATCGACATGGGCCTGAAGCACAAGAAACAGCTCACAAAAGAAGAAAGAGAGATGGTGGCCTTCCATGAAACAGGCCATCTGGTCACGATGTACATCCTGCATCCTACTGATGATGTGTTCAAAGCATCCATCATATCCAGAAAAGAAATGCTCGGCGCAGTATATCATCAGCCGCGAGAAGAACTCTATACGCGCAATAAAGAGGCGCTCCTGGCAGATATCAAGGTAAACCTTGGCGGCTATGTCGCGGAAAAAATACATACCGGGACTACCTCGAGCGGCGTATCGGATGATTTTAAAAAAGCGATGCAAACAGCGAGCTCCATGGTATGGAAACTGGGCATGAGTGATGCCGGTTATATAGGCGATTACACTACACTCGCTGGATCCGTGCAACAGCCTACGTCTTTTCTCTCTCAAGCGCTTACAGAAAAATTAAACTCTGAAACAGATAAGATCTTAAAAAAATGTCTTAAAGAGGTCGAGGACCTCCTCAAAAAAGAGTGGCAGATAGTAGAAAGATTCGTCAAAGAGCTTCTTGAAAAAGACGAATTGGAATACGATGAGATAGAGGAAATCTTCAAGGAATACGGTAAAACTCATTATTCCAAGCCTGCATGAATGCCTTCCTATTTAAACTTTTAGTCATCCTTCTTTTACTGGTCCCGATATCTTCCTGTGCGCAACAGGCAACTTATTCAAAAGAAAAAGTAGAAGAATCTGTCCTGGAGTTATGTAAAGACGAATACGGCCTTACAGAAGTAGAGGCAAAGATCATTGGCTCCACGCTCGGAGTCTACATCCCTATAGAAGGGCTTGTGGACCCGGACCTGAAACTAAACGAAGAAGCAGGCGAAAAGATAGAGGACGTGGCGCTCTCCATTCACAGGGTCACGATGAGTACAGATAGGCCCCTAAAGTTTTACACGCTTACAGCCAGGGACATCAACGCTATAGGCGCGGAATTTATCTTAACCGGGTATGTATATGACGTGGTGCGCGTGCGGCTTCTGGATATTTCCAGGGGCGAATATCACAAAAGGATCCTCAGGGATTTTAAATTTAATCCTATAATATCCGGTAAGGATAAGGTAATAGAGATGTTCCAGCTCCTGAACGAAAATTCTCCGTTGACTCAGGGCATAAAACCTATCTTCTACCCTGTATTTAGCATTGGGGTACCAGGCAGCCAAAAGATAGAGATCATGGAGATGCACGCTAAAGAGATATCTGTCCAGGAAGCGCTTTTTTATGTAAAGACAAAAGAATACTATGAACCATTGCCGCAGTTCGAGGCATACAGGGCGATATTCCCGCCGGGGTTTATAAATGAATATCTCCTGCTTGTAAATGTCTCGATGTTTCCGAATCCCATAAAAGAAATAGTCGCAAAATATTTTTATTCAGGCACTGAAATGAGGCAGCGCGATCTGGTAGAGACCTTTGAAGGCTATCGGGATATCGGTTATATAGGACTGGACGGTCTGCCCAGAAAAGAACTGGAGGAAGACTGGTTTCTGGGTCAGCAGATCTCCAGACGCATCAAGATGCTGTTTGAGGAGGATAAGCGTCTCAAAAAAAGATTTACAGTAGCGTCTTCTGAAGGGTTAGTCGAGAATAAAATATTCCGTTTTACATTCTCCATCGCCTCTGAAGAACCCATGGAAGATGACAATGAGATAATCCTATCGAATATCTTAAAATTCGTCTCAGGGATCTTGCACAGGTATTCATTTGAGGACTTTGAGGGGATCGAACTTGCCAATGCTGGCATGCCGGATGGAGGGAAAATCTATTTATCAAAAGAGGAATTGGAAAAA
>CAZBAQ010000139.1:0-3062 GCA_964489855.1 uncultured Planctomycetia bacterium
ATCCCTGGACTGGTACATGAATTGAAATTTTTTCTTTTCTATGTAGGCGACTTCGAATTTTTCGCTGGGTCTGAAGGTCTTATCCACTACGGTCCCCAGCCGGATGTTCCTTAATTTGACGCGCATAAACGCGCCGCCCTTGCCTGGTTTCACGTGTTTAGAGTCCACGACAAAATAAACCTCGCTATTTAATTCTATGCTCAGGCCGTTTTTTATTTGATTTAGCGATATTTGCATCTTGTCAGCACCTCGCAGCCGTCTTTAGTGACCATCACCACGTCCTCTATCCTCACGCCTCCCCAGCCAGGGATATAAATGCCGGGTTCTATCGTTATGACCATGTTCTCCTGAAGGACTGTTTTGCTGCTGGCGGAGATGCCTGGTTTTTCGTGTGTCTCCATTCCCAGGCCGTGGCCGAGACTGTGCATGAAGTATTTTCCAAACCCCCTGCTACCTATATATTGCCTGGATATATTATCTATATAGCCGGCTTGGACACCTGGCCCGATATTTTCAATTGCCCGCGTCTGCGCCTCTTTGACAGTATTATATATAGCTAGAGACTTGCGGTCAATTCTACCTAAGAAAACAGTCCTTGTCAAGTCGGAATTATACCCGTAATCCATTATGCCTAAATCTATTATGACCATTTCGCCGCCTCTGATCTTTTTATTGGAACTGGAGGCGTGAGGCATGGATGCGTTTCTGCCAGAAGCGACTATTATATCGAAATCCGCGGTCTTGAGCCCCTTCCTTATAACGCGTTCCTCTATCCTGGATTTCACCTGTTTTTCAGTAAGGCCTGGCTTAACGCATCTGATCGCATAATCCATTATGCTAGAGCCGTCTTTACAAGCCTTTTTGATGCGCCTGAGTTCCTCGGTGTCTTTGATCATACGGAGGTCTTCCACGATTCCACGTAGCGCCACCAGCTTTTTGTTTTTCAGTTTATTTTTTAACCCGGTGTATCCTGAATGTGGGATATTGTCTGACTCAAATCCTATGCGCATGGAGCGGGTCTTTTTGCATATCCCGTCGATAAGGCCGTATATCTCTTTGTCTTTGGCGATTACAAGGCAGTAGTTTTTAGGCGGCCTCGCGTATTCTTCTTTATATCTTGAGTCAGTGATAAGGAAATTACCGGACTTTGAAACAAAAAGCAGCGCGTCTTCGCCTTTTGTCCCTGTGAGGTAGGCGATATTTTGTTTTTTTCTTATAAGCAGCGCGTCTGCTTTCTTTGCTTTCAGAACCCCTGTCACCCTGCGTGTTCTATCGAAGTAATTCATGTTTTGGCGAGTTTAATCGCTGCCTCAAGACCATAAATATAACTGTCTACTCCAAAACCTGATATCTGACCCTTTGCTACGGATGCGACCAGGGAGGTGTGTCTGAAATCTTCCCGAGAGTATATATTTGAGAGATGCACCTCTATCGTAGGTATGCCTGTTGCCAGGATGGCATCGCGTATTGCTACGCTCGTATGAGTATATGCTGCCGGATTAATAAGCAGGGATTTATACTTGTTCTTGGCCTTGCCTATCCTATCTACGATCTCACCTTCATGGTTTGACTGAAACACGTCTAAAGCAACATTTTTTTTCTTTGCGAGCGCCTTAAGTTTTTTATTTATCTCGTCGATCGTGATGTTACCATAGACATCCGGTTCTCTTTTGCCGAGCAGATTTAGATTGGGGCCGTGTATCACGAGTATCTTTGTCACCATCATAGCCTCCTTACATGTTCAAGGCTCCCCGCTTAAGATTCAGATTCTTCGATCAGCATCACGGGGATGCCGTCTTTAATAGGATATTTTTTCTTGCAATTCGTGCAGCAGATCTTATCCTCTTTCAGCTCAACACCTGATTTGCACGCAGGGCATGCCAGTATTTCCAGTAGTTCCTTATCTATCATCAGTCACCTCTCCGGTATTTTTTATATTCACATGATAAAACAGATTGGTCACGCCTCCTATTATGCTGTATAGGATGATCACGCTAAGCCACAAAAGTGAAATAGTGAATGCCATGTCTGCGCCCAGATCCGCTTTTAAAAAATAGACGAAGGCGCCTTCCCTCACACCTAATCCATTAAGAGAAGGCAGCATGCTTATGGCCCAGACCAGTGGTATTATCAGGAAAAGCTTGACCAGATGCATGTCTCCGCCTAAAAATAGTATAAAAAAATAGACACTTATTATTGCCCCACTCTGACTGACAAGGGATATCAACACGGCCCTTGTCAGGATCCGGGGAGAATGCCTGTAAAGATTTATTGCGTTATGCAGTTTGGATATCTTTGCTAAGACATTTCCCAGTATCCCTGGTCTTGCCGCCGACATCTTACCCGTCAGGTCTTTTTTGCTCAGCAGGACACCCGTGAGCAGTATCAAAATAAAAGACATGCCTGCGACAGCCCACGCTATTTTATCTTCTTTCAGTCCGCCGCCCATAAAGACAATGCCTATCAATGCGATGAAAAGGATCGCGATCACGCCGCATAGCCTGTCAGTCAACACCGCGGCATACGAACCAAATTTATTACCCGTCCTTTTAGACGCGTAATAAGCCTTTGCCAGATCTCCCCCTACCGCGGTTGGCAAGAAGTTGTTGAAAAAGTATCCTATATACGTAAGAGAGATGAAATCTTTCATCGGCAAGCGTATCTTTTGGCCCAGCATCAGGAGTTTTAACCGGTAGGCTAAAAGAAGCGTCATGGGTATGCTGATGCATAGCGCTAAAATGAAAAATTTCTTGTCAGAATGTCTTAATATATCAAGTATATTGCCTATATCGTTTCGCATCATCCATAATAGAGCGAAGAGCAATCCAAAGCTTATCAAAAATCTTAGGCCGAATAAGAGTCTATTTTTATTTACCATATCACCATCCCCGCGTATCCCACGACAGATGTATAGTCACCTGATACGTCGCCGCTTGTCTGATATTTTACAAGGCCTGCCTTTTGCGCGCCGAGATTTTTGCATATGCTTATGAGCGTGCATGTGGGCGCGACACCGCACATTGATATGTTGATTTCTTTTACGACCTGAAACAACCTTTCTT
>CAZBAQ010000140.1:0-3060 GCA_964489855.1 uncultured Planctomycetia bacterium
CGCCAGTCCTTCCACGATCGCTGTTTTTCCGACTCCTGCCTCGCCTAAAAGCACAGGGTTGTTTTTCGTACGCCTTGAGAGTATCTGAATAACACGCTCGATCTCATTCTGCCTGCCTATCACAGGATCGAGCTTATTATCGCGCGCGAGCTTTGTCAGGTTCCTGCCAAATACGTCAAGCGCAGGTGTCTTTGAACCTGAACGGGCGCCTGGCAAATGACTGGCGCCAGGCTGCTGCGGTTCAGCTCCAGAAGGACCAGGGCCAGCGCCAAAACCAGGTGTTGCAGATCCTAAAAGCTCTATAACCTCCTGCCTGACCTTTTTTAAATCCAGACCCATGTTTAAAAGCACCTGGCTTGCCACGCCTTCGCCTTCTCTTATAAGACCGAGGAGTATATGTTCGGTGCCAATATAGTTATGGTGCAGCGCCCTCGCCTCTTCGCCGGAAAGTTCTATCGCCTTTTTTGCCTTTGGCGTAAACGGGATATCGCCTGATATGACAGTTGAAGGTCCTGGCTTTACGATTTTTTCCACCTCGAGCCGTATCTGCTGAAGGCTGATACCCATCTTCTGCAGGACGACTGCTGCAACGCCCTCACCCTCTCTTACGAGTCCCAGGAGTATGTGCTCGGTGCCGATGTAATCGTGGTTGAATCTTTTTGCTTCTTCCTTCGCCAATAAAATTACTTTCCTTGCCCGTTCTGTAAATCTGTTAAACATCGTAAACTCCTCCCTTATTTACCCTTATTCTCCCCTAATTTTTCCCTTATAATCGCTGCGCGCTTCACATCGCGTTCATTCGGATTCAATCTTTTCTTTTCCAGTTTCTGCAGATGAGCTGGCTGCGTTATTATAAACAGTTCGTTTACGATCGCGCGGTCCAGTTCCTTTATTAGATTCAGATCTACGCCCAGTCTCACGAGCGATAAAAGATCTATTGTCTCGTTGCTGGTTATGATGTACGCGCTCTTTAACGTGCCATACGCACGCCAGATCCTGTCTGAAAGCATATTTTGATTCTGAGACATCAACGACTCCCGCGCGCTATGCTCGTGATCTATGATCTGTTTTATTATCCTTTCTATGTTATCGATGATATCCTCTTCTGTGTGACCCAGTGAGACCTGATTTGATATCTGGAAAAAATTACCGCTCGCCTCTGTTCCTTCACCGTAAAGGCCCCTTGCGGTAAGGCTAAGTTTTGTAATGGCCTGCAAGACCTTGCCGATCTGCTTTGTCATTACCAGCGACGGTAGATGCACCATCACAGACGCCCTCATGCCAGTGCCGGTATTCGTGGGGCATGCTGTAAGATATCCGAATTCCATTGAATAAGCGTATTGCAAGATAGCGCTGAGTTCACTATCTATATCGTTTATAATATGCCACGCGTCCCTCAGGTCAAAACCTGATTTCATGACCTGGATCCGTAAGTGATCTTCTTCGTTTATCATAATGCTGACGACCTCCCTGTCGCTTATGCACAGGCCCTTGTTTTCAGCATCTACAGTGTGTTCCTTGCTTATCAGATGCCTCTCTACTAAAAACTGCCTGTCTATATTATCCAGTTTCCCTATATCCAGGCAGAGCGAGGTCTTTATCTTTTTAGAGGCGCTTACCGCCTCTTTTACGGCACTCAATAACTCCAGCTGTTCCTTTTTGCTCGCCCAGTGAGCAAAAGAATATTTCGAAAGGTTTCTAGCCAACCTGACACGCGACGACATCACTATGTCGGAATTCGGTCCCGTGCACCTGAGCCACTCGCCCTGACTATTAAGTAGGTCGTTCAAATCCATGCATATTCTCCTCGTTTTATTTCTTTTTCTTCTTCTCTATGTCCCGTATCTTATCCCGTAGTTTTGCTGCCTCTTCGAATTCCTCTATCTGTATTGCCTTTTGCAGCTTCTCTTTGAGCTCCTCCAATTCATTCTTTACCCTTGTTGGCTTTGCCGCCCTTATTGCCTTCGAAGCCTTTCTCACAGGAGACTTGCCATAGTGCTGGGTGGAACCGTGTATCCTTTTAAGTAGCGGCAAGAGCGCTTCTCTAAAAGCAGAATAACACTCGCCGCAGCCCAGGCGGCCTATCTTTTTAAAATCCTCGTAGGTCAGGCCGCACCGCGGGCATTTTATCTTTGTCGTCTCTTTTTGCGTCTTTGTAAACTGGCCGCCCAGGTCTGCAAGTCCAGCCAGGAGATCAGCCAGGCCAAAATGGCTCTCCATCTGCGCGCCCTTTTTCTGAGCACACTCCTCGCACAGATGCAGCTCTGTCATCTTGTCGTCTATGATCTCTGTCAAATGCACTGTTGCCGCATTCTTACCGCAAATATCACACTGCATATCCCCTCCACCTCCTTATCTGACAATCTTGACACGCACGTTTTGCCTGCCCCGAGCGAAGTCGAAGGGTCAAATAAGGAAATACGATTAGTATTTCATCCCGTCTGTCTTTGTTAGGTTTTTGAATTCCTTCATCAGCTTCAATGTCATCTTTCCAGGCTGTCCTGTCCCGATGATCCTTTTTTCAATGCTCACGACAGGCACTACCTCAGCTGCTGTGCCTGTCAGGAAGCACTCGTCCGCTGTAAAAAGATTATGCCGTGTGAGCACCTCTTCCCTGACATCCAGGCCAAGTTTTTTTCCAATACCCATGACTACCCCTCGCGTAATGCCTTTTAAAATACCGAGGTACGCAGGCGGCGTGATCAGGGCATTGTCCTTGATGATAAAGATGTTGTCGCCTGTGCACTCTGCCACATAACCCGAGGCAGTAAACATGATCGCCTCTTCATGACCGCTATTTAAGGCCTCTATCTTTGCCAGAATATTATTCAGATAATTCAAGGACTTTATCTGAGGGTTTAACGCCTCCGGTATATTTCTCGGCGTCGGCACTGTAATAATACTCAGGCCCTCTTTATACAATTTCTCAGGATAAAGCTGGATCTTATCAGTGATGATTATTATCGAGGAACCCTTACATTTTCTAGGATCAAGTCCCAGATCCCCAATACCCCTCGTGACAATAAGAAATACCCGCATTTTCTCTATCATCACCCTGAA
>CAZBAQ010000141.1:0-3035 GCA_964489855.1 uncultured Planctomycetia bacterium
GGAGTGCTATGGTCAATAGTGAAAGGTGTTGATATAATTGTTATAGCATTAGGAACTCAGTACGACTATATCGTTTTGAAGGACGCAGTTAAAAAAGCAAGAGATATTGGGATTTGCATCTTTGCGGCATCTGGAGATACGGATATCGATGACCAATGGAACTCTGATTTTCCTGCAAGGTACGAAAATGTTATATCTACAGGGTTTATGACAAGAAATAAGAAAAAAAATATTATTTTGAGTAAAAAGGTAGACTTTACATTGCCGAACAGAGGGCTATATACTACTTATCTTGATAATAAATATACAAAAGTGTCGGGGTCAAGTGTTTCTACTGCATTTTATGCAGGAATAGCTGCTGTTTTGATAGAACAATATAAGAAAGAAAAGAAAGCAGATATCCCAACGGAGGTTTATGCCAAGCTGGGCAATATTTTTAAATAAGTTCTATCGATACCAGGAGATACAATGACCAAAAAAATAACGAAAGATAAAAGCACCTCAAGAAAAGCTGCCGACCACAACACTATTCTTTCTGAAGCATTGCCAGAGATATGCAAATTAAAACATGATGTTATCGATAAAGAATTCCAAAATATAAAGATAGGAGAGAATAAAAGGCATGAAGAGCTAAAGGATATGATAGGATCTCTTAGAAATATTATCAAAGAAGAGGTCAAAGAAAGTCATGCCAATCTAAAAGATAAAATCGTTTTAACAGAGAAGATTATAGGAAATAAGATAGATAGCCTTAGCGCTTTTGATGACACCTTAAAAGGGAATGGGTCCCCTGGAGTATGGGAAAGTATTAGAAGTCTTAACAAAACTGTGAAAATTATTATGAGCATCTTGACGATTATTGTGATATTCGAACTTGGAGGAAGCTGGAACAGAATTAACTGGGACAGCCTTAGAGAGAAAATATGGAGAACACCTGAGATAAAGCAAGTAGAACCTATAGGAGAAGTAACTAAAAAAGACATTTCGGTAGTAACAGAAAAATAAATATTTTTAATAATCAATAGAGGTTATTTTAGAAAAATTGACAATATATTATATGATAATAAAAATATATTTTTAGTAGGAAAATTATGAAAAAATTCAAAACAAAAGATAATGTAAATAAGACTATTAATGAATATGATTATGATACTGATGACACTATAGCTGATAAAAAAGCTATTATACAAGCAACTGAAGATGAGATCAACGGAAGTAAGAACGATAATAAATACAAGCGCCCTGAACGAGAAGATTACAAAACTATTTCAAATTCAAATTCAAATAAGGAGGAGAAATCATGACAACTTTAGAGCAGTGGGCTATGGATACTTTTTTGACTGAAGAAGAATGCAATGATGCGTTACTGATATATGACGGGATAGGTAGAAAAAATGTTATTCGAAGACGAAAACAATATATACAAGATGTTATAACCGAATCTGAAGAAGAACAAATAAAAGTAGATAATTTATTACCTTCTCAGGTAGATGAATTTCATGTAACAGATTTTCAAACTTTGACGCTGGAGAAAAATATCTAATGTCAAATACATGGATAGTTTCAGGACTAGGAAGCTCCGCCTCCGACAACGGAGGAGGCCATACTGATAATTATGTAGGAGACTTTTTAGACTTACATTCTACAGGTGGACCTGTTTCAAATGTTACCACAGGAACTGTTACTGAACCAGTTGCAGGAACTACAAGAGTTACAAGTGCTGGTAATTTTACTAATTCTCAAGTAGGTATGATAGCAAATATTATCTTCCCAGTAACAACAGCAGAGAATGATAGATATGAAATAACAGCTAGAACTGATGATTATATAGAGTTTTTATTATCTCCTACAGATAGTACTTGTGATTGTAAGGTCGGGGGATTTTTTAGCAACCTAGATCAGCCTATCGATGAGAGTCTGGTTGCAGCCGGTGACATTGTATATGGCACTGTCGGCAGCGTTTTTACGCTGGCTGCCAAAACCGACGCCGCCGGCATCAAAACCAAAACTACCCCCGCCCCCCAAGAGTCTCCAGACTCCACCGAACAAGCAGCTCACAACAAACCAATACCGAACTAAATAGCAAAGACAAGGCATGCCTTATCTTTATAGCTACGGAGAGATCATGGCCGACAAAAAACAGAAAACTAAATCAATATTTAAGACATCCACTGGCGAGAGCTTTACGCTTTGCACCGGCGAAGATGATACCGACGAACTGGTCGCTGACAAAAAAGCGATCCTTGAAATGGATGCTCTGGTTAAGTCGGGTAGCAAGGATTACAAGCGGCCGTGTAAGGCAGACTACCTCAAAGCCCAAAAACAGGAGGGTAAGAAATGACTACACTGCAGCAATGGGCTATGGATAACTACCTGACCGAATCGGAATGTGATGCGGCGTTGCTGACATTCAGAGGCATTGGCCATATTAATGCTATAACTGCCCGAAAAAAATATATCGCTGAGACCCTAGCAGAAGCGACTGAACAGGCAATCAAAGAGGAAAATCTGCTACCTGCAAAAGTAGAAGTTTTTGAGGTGACTGATTTTGACACCCTCACTCTAAAGGGGGTGACCGATGGCGAATAGATGGGTAGTATCAGGCGATACTGGGGCAGCGTCTACCAATGGCGGTGGGGTCAATTTGACATCATACACTGGTACATTCGCTCAAATGCACGATGGATCTGGAGGCCCCACAAGTGGCGCATCAGCGTGGGGCGGTTCAGGTATGTCTTGCAGTATCTCAGATGGCGGAAGTGGATTATTTCGCATCACCAAGGCAGGGGCTTTTGCCGACTGCCGTCCTGGCCAGATCGTTAACATCGTTTTCGGGACGGGGACATACAGCGATGACTGGTACACGCTTACCTCCGTCACAACAGATTATATCGAGATATACGATATAACTTACGTTGATCCAGGCAAATGCGATGTTAAGGTCGGGGGATTTTTCAGCAGTCCAGAACAGCCGATCAATGCAAGTTTGGTTGCGGCCGGAGATAGCATCATAATCCTTCCCAGCACCTATGAAA
>CAZBAQ010000142.1:0-3015 GCA_964489855.1 uncultured Planctomycetia bacterium
AAGAACTTAATATTCAAACTAAGCGTAACTTCACTTTAGTCGATCTATATGATACTTTTCTTGAGCTTTCATCGGAGGAAGAGGCTCGAGTGTTGGCGCGCATGACAACGGTACCAAATATAATCAGGGTGGTTCCTTCGACGGTAGACGATACCGTGAAGGTAGCCAAAATTTACGATAATGGTTCCCTGTGTCAATCGGCCTTAAGATTATAAAATACCCGTCGGTTATTTCTTACTTCGATAGGATCTCCCTTCGCAGGTAATAAAACGTCCGTTTAAGCTAAGTCTGTCCAGAATAGCGGTGGCTGTGGCTGCCTCAAAGATCTTGCCCCACTGCGATGGGACAAGATTAGTCGTTACTATTGTTGAGGCGGCCTCCGAGCGCTTTGAGATAATCTGAAAGATATCGTTCGCCTGTTCCTGGCTGGGAAAGACATACCCGAGTTCATCCAGACACAAGAGTTTGACGGTAGAATAATATTGGGACATCGTGTATTTACTGGTAGAGCGCTTGAGCTTGTTGACCAGGTCGAAGCAGGTGATAAATGCTGTCGGGATACCTTTCCGTATGGCCTGATAACACATGGCTGAGGCCAGATGAGACTTGCCTACGCCTGATGGACCAATTAGAACGGCGTTTTTAACCTCACTACCCCAGAAAGACTGGCTTAGGCTCATAATCTCATTACGCGGCAGCTGCGGGTTAAACTTCCAGTCAAAGTCCTCTAATCGCTTTATCCTTTTTATGCCGGAGCGCTGTAATAGATACCGTATCCGCTTGACCTCCCTGGCCGAGGCTTCATCCTTAAGAATTGGGATGATGGTTTTGATCTGCTCTTCCGTCAATGATGAGCAGTCGGATACGAATCTAAGCTGGTTCCATATCTGGCGAATCTGGATCATAGTCGTTTAGTCTCCTTTCTTCGTAGGTAAGGTTTAAAAGTTGCTGGTTTTGAGGCCACAGACACTCGGGTTCTTGCGGTTCAGGTAAATGCAGCAGGCTCATAAGCGCCTTGATTTTAAAGCAGGATAATGTATTGAGCTCGCGCACAGCCGAGATAAGCATCGAGCGCGAATGGGTCTTTAACAGAGTGAACAATTGATATGCCGCGTTCATGCGTTTATCGTCGTTATCCTGATGGTCAAAAAAATGCTTGAAGGCCGGATCCATGCAGGATATCACCTGAAGGATTCGTCGCATTTTAAACCTGGCAGTGCGGTTTAAGAGTGTTTCGGCATGCAGAGGATTTTGAATCATTTTGCCTTTATCAAAAGAACGCCTATGGGTTGCTACAGTCTTATTATCCAGGCAAATCTCGATACGATCGGGATAGGCCATGATCTCAATGGCCTTACCCGCGCATGTTGACGGCACTGAATATTTATTCGTTTCGAATTCTACCAAAGCGGTTTTGGAAGCCGCTGTCTGGATGGCGCGACTCGCCGGATAGGGATGGAGGGGTAGACGAATTAACCGCTCCTCTTTCAAAAGTTCTTTCGGTGCTTTAAGCGTTGAACGGTGGATGGTAATATTGCGCTTTTCGAGATATTGGTGGAATTTTTGATTGAGGTCATTGATGTCTATAAGGGTTTCTGGATAGAGGGAGGATCGGATATCCCGGATTAATCTCTCCACGCGCCCTTTTTCGTTGCCGCTATAGGGATTGCATACATAGATAGAGAAGCCATGGAACCTGGCGAAGTCTAAGAACTGCGGGTTATATTCAATCTCAGGATAGCGTTTTAAGACAACGCTCTTCAGATTATCATATCTATGTCTTCGAGCCAGACCTCCTATACGCTTGAAGCATTCTATATGCCCCGCCAGGAAAAACTCGAAAGATGTTTTCGGATAAAATATACCCCACGCGTATCTGGAATAGGCCAGGACATACAAAAAACCGGCAACTTGTCCTAATCGTTCATGGTTAAAAAAGAACCAGTCTACTTGAGCTTCTTCGCCTGGCAGGAAGATTAACGGATGATACGCGCGCTCTTTCGGCGTTCTTTGTTCCCGTGTAAAGCGGGCTACGGACGCATAGCCGCCCGCATATCCATAGGCCTTAAGCCGCTCATACGTCTGAGTCGCTTTTAACCGTGGATATTGTTTATACCAGTGCGCGATCAGGTGATTATACTCATACAGAATAGGGTTTCTGGGGATAGGCGCGGTATTGCCCGATCCTTTAAGCATTCTCCTTACTCGCTTTCGGCCGATCCCAAGGGACGCGGCTATCTGGCGCTGGGATAGTTTTTCGACCTGGTGCAAGTGCAAGACTCTCTGGATTAAAGATTCTTCCGTCATATATCATGTGCTCCTTTCGCGCGCTATTTTTAAGGTTTTATAAAACGTCTGACAGGTCATACAAATGGCCTGCCGGCAGGCGGTTTGGCGCACGTTTCAACCGTGAACGATTATCCCCTATAAACGGCAGTCTTGACAATGGGCTTGCTTTTGTCAAACGCACCATAAGCCACCTGTACCCATGTGTTAAGTAGCACTTATCTGCTTGTTTTTCAATGAGTTGGGTCAATATCACCTTGCTTTTGTCAAACAGCCTTCGGAAGCGGACCTTCCGCATCCGTACCCTTGTATCCTTGCGGTTTTTGACAAGAAGGCGGGGATGCTTTAAGCGGCGCTTGCGGCTGCAATCTGGATGGGCTTTATGCCAAAGGCGCGATTGTTCGCGCTGATAGTTTAGACAATCCGGATTTTTTATTCGCCATGCCGACTCATTCCGCCTTTGGCGCTTTGTCTGGCATGTGGATTTTGAGCAGTACCGCTGGCGGCCTTTGGTTCTGGGGTCAGGCTCAAACAGCTCTCCGCACCAGCGGCAGCGTCTTCGCCTTGTGCGTGACGGCTTGATAACTTGTCTCATTACTCACCTCTTAGAGACAAGTTTGCCATTATTGGCCGGATTTACCTAATGAATTGTTATTTTAGGCGGGCAGGCGGAGATATCCACATATTCACGTTATCAACAAAGAGAAAAAAGAAGCAAAAAAGAGAAAT
>CAZBAQ010000143.1:0-3013 GCA_964489855.1 uncultured Planctomycetia bacterium
TCATGTTGGCGAATCCTACTGAAAGACCTGCGGCCATGACCTGCGAGCGCCGCCTCACTCCCCTGATCGCGAATACGCCGACTATGCCCCCTACCAGGGAAAGTCCTGTCACGTCCAGTATATTACCGGATATTATACCTGCCAAGATACTTAAAAAACATGTAGCGATTATTGCCAGGCGGCTATTTATAAGAATAGCTATAAGCATGGACGCCACTGCGATAGGAACGAGACTGCTCGGCCACGGGGATATGACTATGGCCTTTGCCACAAGTAGCACCATGACGCATATGATAGAAAAAAGCCCCAGCTCTTTGTTTCCTGCAAAAAGACGGGGAACGTAAAATTTGATATAAAGGACTGCCAGGACTATAAAGAGCCCCACCATTATCATGATCCCAAAAAATCCGCCTATCTTCATCACGGATGATTCGTTCTGCTGTATGCCTTTCAGTTTTGCAATGTGATCCTTGCCTATGCGCTCGCCTTTGTCCAATATTGTCTCATTCTTTTTTACCTCTATCATGTTATAGACGGGCTCGACCTTCTGCTCCGCAAGCTGCATATACCTGGCTGTCTCGTCTTTATTGTACGCCACGTTTACGCTAAGGATGGCATTGACGAAATCAACGAAGACAGTCCTTTCTTTTTTGTCTCTTATTGCGGATAAAGAAAATATATTGACCTCTTCCTTTAAATCCTCAAGAGTAAAAAATTCAGTCAATGGTCTTTCGGGCTTAGCGCCTTCGATAACACCTGTAAGCATTATCTTTGTCACGTTATCGTCTTTTAGCCTTGCGCGTTCTGAAACAGAGATTATGCCTTTTGACATAAAGTTTTCTATGGCGTTTTTTACCTGCTTGTGAAACTCCTCTATGTCCTTCAGGTTTACCATACTCACTACCAGGGCCCCTGACAGGTTGTATTCGGCCGCGATCTCATCCAGTTTAACGTCTCTCTCCTGTTCGGGTATGCCCTGTGTGGCCTTAAAAAGGGTCACTGAATCCATCACGGACTGCGCCTTTTTCAAGACACTATCCTTGACGCCTCCCTTAAAATCAAAAACAGGCAGCACCAGCCTTGTGATCTTTTTCCTGGCCTCCTCTGTGGCCTTGACGTTTATATCGCCTCTTATATCAAAGTCATAAGGCGCGTATATATCCCTGAGCGCAATATCGCCCTCGCGAAACTCTGCCTTGAAAAGCCCGCTATCCCACTGGATTATCGCTACCAATGCGAAGCACGTTATAACTGCAATACCGATATGCGATAACAAACGCGGATTCCTGCTTACTTTCCTGTTAATCATCTTTTTCATGACGATCCTTTTTCGTATGCGCGTATTATTTCCTGCACCAGCGGATGCCGCACCACGTCCTCGCCTGTAAAATTTATAAACTGTATTCCTTTTATATTATCCAATATCTTCCGCACATGGCTCAGGCCGGATTCTTTTCCTGAAGGCAGGTCGCTTTGCGTGGCATCGCCTGTTATCACGGTCTTGGAATCAAAACCGAGCCTCGTAAGAAACATCTTCATCTGGTCTGGCGTGGAATTCTGGGCCTCGTCAAGTATTATAAAGGAACCATTCAGTGTCCGGCCCCGCATATAGGCAAGCGGTGCTACCTCTATAATACCCCTGTCTATAAAATCCTGTATCTTGTTGACCTCCATCATATCGTAAAGCGCGTCATAAAGAGGTCTCAGGTAAGGCGTTACCTTTTCATAGAGCGTGCCCGGTAAATAACCAAGGCTTTCGCCTGCCTCGATCGCCGGCCGCGTGAGTATGATCCTGTTTACCTCCTGCCTCTTCAATGCATTCACTGCCATGGCCATTGCCAGGTATGTCTTTCCAGTGCCGGCAGGCCCCATGCCAAAAACAATATCGTGCTCCCTTATGGCGTCCACGTATCTTTTCTGGCCTTTTGTCTTGGGTGTTACAAACTGGCGTTTTGAAGAGACATCTATCCTGTCAAGATATATGCCCTGCAATTTAACATGCGGATCTTTTTTAAACGACTTCACTGAATACGTTATCTCGTCTCTTTTTATAGTCCCGCCGCGCCGTAATATAGACAAAAGCTCATCAAAAAGACCTGCGCTCTTTTCTACAGCAGTCTTTTGACCGTTTATTGCCAATCTCTCTCCGCGCGAGGTTATCCTTACCCCAAAACTCGACTCTATAAGACGCAGGTTCTCGTCGCACTTGCCGAAAAGCTGTCTTGCCTCGTCGTTACTATGCAGTTTTAACACCTTTTCCATTATTCTATAGGTATTGTAAGTTCCTGCCCTACATAAATACTGTTCGGGTCTTTCAGTATGTCTGTATTCGCCTCAAAGATATTCTTCCACTTTTTTGTCGTGCCATACGCCTTCTCTGATATCTTCTGAAGCGTATCTCCTTTTTCTACGATGTATATCCTGGATTCTTTTTTGACAAGCGTGCCTTCGCCTTTTTCCTTTTTGTATTTATCCTGCGTGGTATCGGACTTCCGATAGACGACCTGAGGCTTTTGTTCGCTGCCAAAACCTTCAAATATGCTGCTCTCCTTTTTCTTAACAGGCGCAGTGGCGGTCTTTTTAGCGACCTCTTTTTTGGCGCCACTGACATAACCTCCGTTTCCTTTAACATCGTCATCTGTCTTCTCGCCCCTGGGAGAACCGAGTTCTATTTCAAGGTTGTACATCTTTTTTGTCTTTTTTCTTTCCACTTCCGGGAGATCCGATACCTTTCCCCCTATCACGCCCCTGTTCCCATTGAGTTCCTGATCGACCCTGCCTGCTTCATAGGGAGTCATGCGTGTAACGCAGCCGGATAAAATCAAGGCCATGACTGGCAAGCTGTAAACAATGAGCTTCTTCATAAGACCTCCTTTGTTTTTGATTTGCTGGTTGTTTTAATCCCTAATTCCTTCAACTGCCCCTCATCCACGGATGATGGCGCGTCTGTCATGAGACACGACGCCTTTTGCGTCTTTGGAAAGGCAATCACTTCCCTGATACTGTCCACACC
>CAZBAQ010000144.1:0-2974 GCA_964489855.1 uncultured Planctomycetia bacterium
GAGGCATGGATTTGAAATAAGAAAAAGAAAAACCAAGAATTTACTTTTGACAGAAATAGGAAGATTGTTTAAAAAGCCAGGGGCTTTTAACACCGGCAGTATCTATAAGAAACAGGAACGGGTAAGAGAATTGGCGGAAAAAAAGATATTTTTTCATTTTATGAAAAAAATAGCAAATTTTGTTTTGAATATATTTAAATTAGGCGATACAATATATATCACTGCAGAGAAAAAGTACTGTTGATCTATCGGGGGATACAGATGGATAAGACTGTATTGATTACAGGCGGCGCAGGCTTTTTGGGCTCGTATCTATGCGAGCGTTTCTTAAAGGAGGGCTATAAGGTCATATGCATGGATAACCTTATAACGGGAAGTGCCTCCAATGTTTCCCGCCTCGAAAAAAATAAAAATTTCAAGTTCATAAAACATGATGTTTCAAAATACATAGATATCGACGGGAAAATAGATATTATCCTTCATTTCGCGTCACCTGCAAGCCCTATAGATTATTTGAATTACCCCATACAGACGCTAAAGGTCGGTTCGCTGGGCACTCATAACGCGCTTGGCCTGGCAAAGGCAAAGAAGGCCGCGTTTTTGCTTGCCTCTACATCAGAGATATATGGAGATCCAAAGGTACATCCGCAGCCAGAGGATTATTATGGCCATGTGAACTGCATAGGTCCTCGCGGAGTCTACGACGAGGCGAAGCGTTTTGCAGAGGCGATTACAATGGCGTATCATAAGACACACGGTATAGATACGCACATAGCGCGCATATTTAATACCTCAGGCCCAAGGATGAGAAAGGATGACGGCAGGGCGATCCCCAATTTTATAAATCAGGCCTTAAAGAATAAAGATGTTACAGTGTATGGCGATGGAAAGCAGACAAGGAGTTTTTGTTTTGTCTCTGATCTCATAGAGGGGATCTATCTATTGAGCCAGTCGGATATCCATGAGCCTGTAAATATAGGTAATCCCGATGAGTGGACTATTCTGGAATTGGCAAAAAAGATAATAGATCTTACAGGCAGCAAAAGTAAAATCACCTATAAAGACCTTCCAAAAGACGATCCAAAGGTCAGGCAGCCTGATATAACCAGGGCAACAAAGCTTCTTAAATGGAAACCAAAGATAAAATTAGAACAAGGATTGAAAGAGACTATCGAGTGGTTCGCAAACTCAGCTTCCTAATCTTTTGCTATATTTTTTTATCATCGTCGGTCCTCTTGGCAAACCCTTCAGTGGATGTTCCGCTGAGGCACTGGAGTTATGACGCAATAGAGAAACTGGCGATATTAAACCTGGCAGATATCGCTGATGTCGGATTTCGTCCTGTCTCTCGCATAAAAATGGCACATATGATAAAACGTGCCATTGAAATATCAACTGATTATGAACAGGATTTTGATTGGGCAGAACAGGAGTATTTAGAAACACTTTTGTATAACCTGATAGATGAATTCAGGGAAGAGCTTGTTACTATAGGCGTCGAAGTCGTTTCAGTAAGAGATGGCGGGCCTAAAAGATTTATTTTCAAGTCGCCGGAATTAAATGTTGAAAAGATCTATACAAATCTTGATTCAGACAAAAGGCTATTTGAAAATAAAGAAGGATGGAAATTAGACAACGGGTTTAATGTCAGGGCCAGGATAAATGCATGGGCAAAGGTCGCTGATTTTTTCGCGATATCGCTTACGCCTGGCGTAAGGTTTGCGGACGGGAGCACTGATATAGATCTGGAAAAGGGCCACATAAGACTGGCTCATCCAAAGCTTAACATGGAGCTTTCTGCGGGCCGCGCATCCATGTGGTGGGGGCCTGGATTTAACGGGGCTCTTTTACTTACGGATAATGCTTATCCGCTTGATGTAGTAAGATGGAACAATGTCTATCCTTTCCGGCTCCCGTTTATTTTAAAAAACATAGGCAGGTTTAATGCCCAATTTATGGCCTCGCGCCTTGAAGAAGGCAGGGCTGTACCCAATGCGTGGCTATCAGGATGGAGACTGGATTATACGCCGTGTGATTTTTTAAAATTTGGTTTCAGCCACATGATGATGTTTGGCGGAAAAGGCGTAAAAAGATTAGGTTTTTCCAATTTCTGGAGTGCTACATCTCTGGTATTTAGCGCTGCAGGAGGCGGGACAGAGACGGAAAACCATATAATCTCAGGCGATGTACAACTTTTTATACGACGCATAGATAGATTCCTGCCAATAGCAACAGGCGCCAAACTTTATACAGAGTGGGGCGCGGAAGACGAGTCAGGAAATAAGCCTATAAACCTGGCGTCTATCATCGGGGCCTACTTTACGGATGTATTTACTATTCCAGGGTTTGATGGTAAGATAGAATTTGCTAAACTTGATGATATCTGGTATGAACATTTCAAGTATTCGTCAGGTTATACTAGAAAAGGAAGTGCGATAGGTCATCATATAGGAGGCGATTCAGAAGAAGTAGCGATATCCGCTATATTTAATATGCCAAGAGAATACGAGATGAGTACCACCTTTAGTCACCAGCGCCGTGGTCTTCAAAAATCTAACGTAGAAGCCACAAATGAACTAAGGGTAGAATTTAGTGTAATAGACGCCTTAAAGATGTATAATGTAAAAGGCATTGAGATAGACGTATTTTATGAATTTGAGGATATAACCAATTACGAGAATACCGTAAATAAAGCAAGAAATCATATAATAGGCGTAGAAGCTAAAAGGAAATTTTAAGGAGGTAAAAATGTTCAGAAAGTTCTTTGTTATCAATCTAGCCTTATCGGTTATATTTTTATTGACCACGGTGTATCCACCTTCGTTATTGTCTTACGAAATAACGCATAGCAAGCCTGGGAAATATTCACAAGATGAAAAAGTAGACGAATCAGTTGGTTATGAGCCGGTGTTGTTCAAAAAGGTCCGCTGCCCGCGCTGCGGCATGGAATTTTACTATATTCCGGGAAAAGAAA
>CAZBAQ010000145.1:0-2962 GCA_964489855.1 uncultured Planctomycetia bacterium
AATAACAGTCTCTCTTTTGGTAAAGGAGGTTCTGACGAAAGCCTTATATCGGGTGCTTTCATCGTACCTTTTAAGGCTATAGTGATCCTTGTCCCTTCTACGCTGGACACACCCTTCATGTCAAGCCCAGGTGTTTTAGGGCCGCCATTAAAAAGTATTTTACTCTCCTGGAGTTTTACGACTGCTGTCTTTGGCCCGGATACGCTGCCGCTTCCCAGGATCACCTCGCCAAAGATCTTTAAATCCTGCCTTATATCTTTAAACCGCAAATTTATAGAAACAGGCGCATCTGTTATTGAAAAAACATCACGCGTGAGTTTTTCAATATAGAGCCCGCCTGTCAGTTCCGGCTCTTTCAGGGATCCTTTCACAAACATATCCACATCATTCAAAGAGCCTTTTATCTTTTCCAGCTCTCTATTATCATTTAAAAATAAAACGAGCCGTGTCATATCAATCGACCTGGAATATAGGTTTAAGTCCAGCAGGCCATTGGCATAGGTGCCGTGAAAAAGGATGGGTTCTGCTTCCGGAACCCTGATCTTCCCGTTGTCGATATTCACGTAAATGTCTTCGAGGTCAAAAGGGTTGATGTCGAGTTCGATCTTTTTGATCTCCATGATGCTTCCCGGAGGAAGAGCTTTTAAATTTACTAAAGAGATATCTTTAAAGTATAATGACCTGGTTATCGCACCATCTATTTTTTTGATCTCAATATCCTCCGACTGTATATATCTGGACAGGAAAAATTTCGTAACGAGATTCAATCCTCTGGTAGTAAAAAAGAGATGGAATGTCACAAGAAACGTCAGGGATGCGGTAATTATAACAATAAGTAAGATAAACAATAAATTCTTTTTCTTCATATTTTTTATGCCTTTGGCAATCGTTTAATTGTTTTGTGAGTAAGCGCTTCTCGGAGCTCTATCCTGTCGCTATGACAGGCTATATAAGTCGGGGTAGCATTATCTACCCATGTCCCGCAATTCGCGTATATGCCTTTACCTGTTGTCTCAAGCTGGCATCTGTGCGTATGCCCGAATATGACTATCTTCGCTCCATTATCTATATGACCCTTGACTGCCTCATTGAATTCTCCGAAATGACCGCCTTTTTTCAGATATTCTTGTGATGACGGGGTTATCTTATTTTTTATCAACGCAGCATGGCCTAAAAAATCTTCAGCTTTCTCTAATGCCTTCTCAAGCCATACATCAGCATCTCGATTTACGAATCTTTCCAGACTGGCCGCCAGCAAGGCAAATCGCCTGCCGCTTGGCCATTTGACTGACTTTAGCGGGTTTTTATAGCGGTTGTATATGTCATATCTATGACCATGCTCGGCAACAATACCGTTTTTTGCATCATGGTATTCCAGGGATATATCAACGCCTGAATCTATAAATTTTATAAAAGGTATGTAATCATGGTTGCCTACGATGTATCTAACCCTTATTTTGCTTCTCAAGGATAAGATTTTGCTTACAACTTCATTGTGCCTGAATAATATCCTGTCCATATTAGCCTGCCACAGTTCAAATAAATCCCCTACGATAATCAACTCGCCGGCTTCATCTTCAACAAATTCAAGAAATTTCAACAATTCCCTGTCGCGGTTAAAATCATCCGTTCTTGACCCATCCCCTAAATGCAGATCACTTATAAAAATCTTCATATCTTATCTCTTAAAGCCATTTCTTTCGCCTGAAATACAGCAACATGGTGATGACCATAAGAAGCATTATCCCCCATGTGAACAGGTAGCCGAATCTCCAGCTGAGCTCCGGCATGTTCCAGCGAGAGACCTCCGGATTAAAATTCATCCCATAGATACCTGCAACAAAGGTGATCGGTATGAATATCGTGGCTATTATGGTAAGGACCTTCATCACCTCGTTCATCTTGTTACTGATGCTGGATAGATATATATCCAGCATGCCTGATACCATGTCCCTGAACGTTTCTATTGTATCTACGACCTGTATGGTATGATCGTAGAGGTCCCTTAAAAATATACCCGTAGTTTCCTTGATCAGCGGGGATTCACCGCGCTCTAACCCCCCTACTATTTCTCTCAATGGCCAGACAGACCTGCGAAGTGATATAGTGTCTCTTTTTGTATTATGGATGGCCTGAAGCGTAGCCGGTGTAGGTCTTGATATAAGATCTTCCTCCATGAGCTCGATATTCTCCCCCATCTTTTCCAGGATCACAAAATAATTATCGACTATCGCATCTATAAGGCTATAAGCAAGATAATCCGCGCCCATTTTTCTTATGCGGCCTTTGGAATTTCTTATTCTTTCCCTTATCGCATTAAAGACATCGCCCTCTTTTTCCTGAAAAGAAATCACAAAAGTAGGGCCTAATATCAGACTTACCTGTTCGGACTCGATCTTATTATCCTTTTCGTCAAAATAAAGCATCTTGAGCGCTATAAATATAAAACTTTCGGAGTCTTCGATCTTTGGCCTCTGGCCTGTATTAAGAATGTCCTCCATGATAAGAGGATGAAGCCCGTACTGCCTTCCTATCTCCTCTATGATACTTACCTCATGGATGCCATCCACATTTATCCATGTAACCGTAGGTTTATCCTTAAAAGGCGCGCATTCTTTAACCGAGACAGCCTCTTTTTCCTGAAAACGAGTCTCGTCATAGTCGATAATCGTGATCTTTGCCTTTTCTGTCTTTTGCTCGCCTATATGGACAAGGGTCCCTGGCGGAGCCACCTTGGTCTTTTTTGGCATCTTCTTTATAAATTTTGACATGATAAACCCCTCCCGTACATATATCTTACCCCCCTTTATGCCTTAATTGCAAATATAATATAAAGCAGGCCTGTGCTATCTGAATAGTCACGTTACAGTTTCAGCTATTTCGCACCACCCAGCCCAGTGGGTTTTGGGGACGCAAAATTTCCCCAGCGTGAAAATTTTGCTCATTTTTTTCGCTCGCTCGT
>CAZBAQ010000146.1:0-2950 GCA_964489855.1 uncultured Planctomycetia bacterium
CGCAAAAAATTCCAATGCTTTTTTCAACACCTGCTAGACCGAAAAGACGAGCGAGAGAAAAAAATGAGCAAAATTTCCTCGCTGGGGGAATTTTGCGTCCCTGAAACCCACTGGGCTGGGTGGCGCAATAGTGTAACGCAACATTGAAAATATTACACTATTATTCAAGCGGAGAGTTGAAGGACGGGGCTGTGGGTGGTATAATATATGGTACTGTGAAGAGCGTGAGTGTGCTAGAGATGCAGGAGATAGATAGGAAGGCTATGGAGGAGGCTGGCGTACCTTCGATTGCCCTTATGGAGAATGCCGGAAGATGTGTGGCTGAGGCGGCAGGATCCGGGAAAAAGGTTGCAATATTCTGCGGCACAGGCAATAATGGTGGAGACGGATTTGTGGCTGCGAGGCACCTTAAAGGTAGCGGCGCAGAGGTCAGCGTGTATGTGGTTGGGAAAAAAGAGCGGATAAGAGGGGACGCAAGGATTAATCTGGAGAAAATAGGCTTTGATGCAAAGGAAATAGATTCGCCAGTCGAATTTGACGCGGATCTGGTTATAGATGCTATATTTGGTATAGGGCTAAAAGGCCAGGTTAAAGAGCCGGCAAGGTCGATAATCATGGATTTGAACGAAAAGGCTGTTCCAGTTATTTCAGTTGATGTGCCGTCTGGATTGGATGCGGACACAGGTAGAGTGCAGGGCGAGGCAATAAAGGCGACAAAGACCGTGACAATGCAGGTCGCGAAGAACGGGTTTTTCATAAATAAAGGCCCAGCGCATGTTGGCGAAATTATTGTTGTAGATATCGGCATTCCGGAGGGATTATGTGCGGGATAGTGGGATATATAGGCAAAAGGGACGCGCTGCCGATTCTATTGGACGCCCTGAAACAGCTTGAGTATCGCGGTTATGATTCAGCTGGCATAAGTGTTGTAAAAGAAGGCGAGATCAGGATCGCGAAGCGTTCCGGCAAGATCAGGGATCTCGAGCTCTCACTGAAAAACAGGAAGGATCTGGATTCCTCCAGGCTCGGAATAGGACACAGCCGATGGGCAACACACGGCGCTCCAACAAATATAAACGCGCACCCTCACACAGATTGCTCAGGCAGCATCGCGCTGGTACATAACGGGATCATAGAAAATTTCAGCGAGATAAAAGAGGAACTTATCAGAAAGGGCCATAAGCTTAAGTCAGAGACTGATACAGAGACAGTGGTGCATCTTATAGAGGAATATTATAGAGGGGATCTGGAAAAGGCGGTTTTAAAGGCGGTTAAATATTTAAAGGGTTCTTTCGCGCTTGGCGTTATATCCGCTAATGAGCCGGATAAACTGGTTGGCGCGAGAAGGGAAAGCCCTCTTGTGGTCGGAGTCGGAAGAGGCGAGAATTTTATCGCGTCAGATGTCCCGGCTATATTGAGGTATACGAAAAAGGTAATATACCTGGATGATGGCGAGATAGTGTCGCTCAGAAAAGATAGGGTGAAGGTCTTGGATCTTTCAGGGAAGACAAAGAAGAAAAAGATAGACACTATAAAGTGGACTGTCTCCAGCGCGCAAAAGTCAGGATTCCAGCATTTTATGCTAAAGGAGATACATGAGCAGCCCAGGGTTTTAAAACAGATAATATCTTCGCGCTTAAAAGCTGCTTCCGGTGTATCGTTCGACGGCATAAATCTCTCGGATAGAGAAATCAAAAATATATCAAATATCATAGTATTAGCCTGCGGCACCGCGTATCACGCGGGATGCGTTGGAAAATATTTAATAGAGAAGTTTACAAATATACCGGTTACGGTCGATCTCTCGTCAGAGTTTAGATACAGGAGCCCTATTGTCAATGAGAACACTGTTGTAATAGCTATAAGCCAGTCAGGTGAGACAGCGGATACGCTCGCTGCTGTAAAAGAGGCAAAGAAAAAAGGCGCTAGGATCCTATCTATATGTAATGTCGTGGGCTCGAGCCTTGTGAGGATCTCCGACGGGGTGCTTTATACTTATGCAGGGCCAGAGATAGGCGTGGCATCTACAAAGGCATATACTGCGCAGCTGGCAATACTATATTTACTGACATTTTATATTGCGGAGAAAAGGGGCTCGTTGAGAAAGCGGGTCAAAAGATTTTTAATAAAAGAATTCAGGGAATTACCCAGGATATTAGATGAGATATTGAAAAAGAAAAATGAGATCCAGAAGCTGGCAAAAAAACATTCGCACTTTGGTTCTTTTCTGTATCTGGGGCGCAACCTGAATTTTCCGACAGCGCTTGAGGGCGCATTGAAATTAAAAGAGATCTCGTATATCCCTGCAGAAGGCTATGCTGCTGGAGAGATGAAACACGGGCCGATCGCTTTGATAGATGAATACAGGGCGGTTGTCTGCATCGCGCCTGATTCTTTTACATACGAGAAGATGGTCTCCAATATTCAGGAGATATGCGCGAGAAAAGGCAAGGTGATCATAGTCGCGACCGAAGGGGATATAGAGATAAAGACTTTCACGAAGGATGTCATCTATATCCCTAAAATAGATGAACTGTTTTCACCTGTTCTCAGCGTCCTGCCGCTCCAGCTCCTGGCGTATTACATTGCGGTCGAGAGGGGCTGTGATGTGGACCGGCCAAGGAATTTAGCAAAGAGCGTTACGGTTGAGTAGATTTGTCCGAGGCGAAACCTCGACCAAGCTTGGTCGAGGTTTCGCCTCGGCGTCTTGAGGACTAATCTATGCCAGGAAAACTTTTCATAGTAGCTACCCCTATAGGAAATCTCAAGGATATAACATTTCGTGCGGTTGAGACGCTTAAAGAGGCTGACCTGATCGCGTGCGAGGATACCCGTCATACGAAAAGGCTTCTTTCACATTACGGGATAACTACGCCTACCACAAGTTATTTCGAGCATAATAAAGTCAGAAAAAGCGAATATTTGATGCGGCTTTTAAGTGAGGGCAAGG
>CAZBAQ010000147.1:0-2897 GCA_964489855.1 uncultured Planctomycetia bacterium
TATTACAGCGACTTTGACTTTCTTTGCCGGTGAAGGGTGAAAGGTGAAGGGTGAAGGGTTTTTTAATTCCCAGTCCGCGGCAAACCTCTCGAGCGCGCCTATGTTTATGGGTTTGCCCTTTGCGTTCAGCACGCACGCGGCCTCGCACTGATCCTCCTGCGGGCATACCCTGCCGCAAACACCGGGTAGGTTATTTTTTTCCTTTACGATCTTTATCGCCTCGTCAAATTTTCTATTCTTTATCGCCTCGATAAAACGCGGTATGTCTATTTCCACAGGGCAATTCGCGGAGCACTTTGGCTTTTTGCAGAAAAGACACCTCGTCGCCTCTTTGACTGCCTCTTCCTCAGACATGCCCAGTGCCACCTCGTTGAAATTTTTCACTCTATGTTTTGGGCTTTGCTTTTTCATTGTAGTATCCCTCTTATCTTGCAGGCGTGCGCCTCCTTGTCCTTAAATAAAGACTGTCTCGCCATCATTTCCTCAAAATTCACCTTGTGTGCGTCAAACTCCGGGCCGTCAACACACGCAAACTTTGTCTCGCCACCCACCTCTATCCTGCACGAGCCGCACATACCAGTGCCGTCCACCAACACGGTATTAAGCGACGCCAGCGTCTTTATCCTGGCCGACCTTGTCATATCCGCCACGACCTTCATCATTATGGCTGGTCCGACAGTATAAACCAGGTCTATCTTTACGCCGGAATCCATCAATCCCTTGAACACGTTTGAGACAAAACCTTTTTCGCCGTCAGAACCGTCGTCAGTCGTAACAAAGATCTCGTCGCACACCTTAATGAGCTCGTCCTTAAATATTACGAGCTCTTTGTTTCTAGCGCCAATGATCACGATGACCCTGTTGCCGGCATTCTTGTACGCCTTTGCCACCGGATAGAGCTCAGCGATACCAACACCGCCGCCAATGCAGCACACTGTGCCGAATTTCTGAGCGTCTGTCGCATGCCCCAGCGGCCCCACCACGTCCTCTAGTGACTCGCCAGCACTTTTCTCTGCCAGCTTATGCGTTGTCACGCCAACCACCTGATACACGATCGTGATATTTTTTCCGTTTATATCTGCTATTGTCAAAGGTATGCGCTCGCCCTTTTCATCGACCCTTATCATTGCGAACTGGCCAGCCGCAGCCTTTTTAGCGACCACTGCCGCATCGAGATCCATCCTGAAAACAGCCGGCGCTATTTTTTCATTAGATAATATTTTAAACATCCTCATCTCCCATTAACCTTTTTTATCTGACAATCTTGACACGCACGATTTGCCTGCCCCGAGCGAAGTCGAGGGGTCAGATAAGCGAGTCCTTTTAAAGTCAAGTCAGGATATATCTTGTCAACGCCCTTGCAATAAGGTCCTATTAAAGTCGATATGCCTCCCGTTGCGATAACCCTGGCATTCCTGCAATATTTCTTTTTCAATTTCTCGACGAGTCCGTCGCACAGACTGCTGAACCCGTAAATCGCGCCGCTTATCATGCTCTCGCTCGTCTCTTTTCCCAGGATGCTTTTCGCTTTCCTTAAACGTACCTTCGGCAACAAACACGCACGCTCTGAAAGCGCGTCAAGCGAGATCTCGACGCCGGGCGCAATCACGCCGCCCAGGTATTCCTTTTTTTTGTTCACAACGTCTATTGTTATTGCAGTCCCAAAATCAACTACTATGGCGGCATTGCCATATAGCTCGTATGCAGCCCTTGCATTAACGAGCCTGTCCTGGCCTACCTGGCGTGGATCTTTGTATAGATTCTTGACACCGCTGTCAATATCCCTGCCCACTACCAGGATTTTTCCGACGCCGATCTCTTTCAGCGCCTTGCTGAGCCGCTGCAGCACCTTTGGCACAACGCTCACGATCACAACCGTATCCACCTTGCCTGCGTACGGCCTGTATTGGTTTTTCAGATCCTTAGAGTAAGTAGGGACCTTGAACTTCTTCTTCAGGGTCTTGCCCTGAAAAATCCCGTTATGTATATTCGTATTCCCTATATCAATCGCTAATAGCATCTTCAACTGTTCAAGGCTAAGCCTTGGACATCTCCTATGTTCAAGGCTAAGCCTTGAACAGTTAGCCTTGAACAGTTAAACGCGTGATGCTCAGCGCAGCATGGTTACGTCGCCGGCCAGGACCCGTTCGTTGAGCCCGGAATCCATGCGCAATATCAATGCGCCCTCAGCGTCCACGTCCAACGCGTGGCCTGATACAAGCCTATTATGATAATTTATCTGCACCCTTCTGTCAAGCACTGCTGAAAGCGCCTTGTATTCTTTTATAATATCAGAGATCCTGCCGCTATTAAATATTTTATAATATCTGTCAATGCATTCGAGCAACGCCCTTACAAATTCCAATCTTGAGACCTCTTCGCCTTTTTCCAGCATAAGCGAACTCGCACCCTCGGGCAACATATCCTTCTTTGTATTTATATTGACGCCAATGCCCAGTATCACAAAATTGATCTTGTCCGACTCTGCATTCATCTCTGTCAATATCCCACAGACCTTGTTGTTGTTTATCAAGACGTCATTGGGCCATTTGATCAATGCCTTCAGGCCCAGCTTTTCCCGTATTGCCTTTGCAACAGCCAGCGACGACAAAAGCGTGATAGAGGATATCTCCCTCGGCAAGATATCAGGCCTCAGGATCATTGAAAAATATGCGCCCTTGCCTTTGGGCGAGATCCATTTCCTGCCCATCCTGCCGCGGCCTTTGGTCTGGTATTCAGCCACGACCACGCTGCCTTCTTTTTCTCCTGACATTGCCAAGTCATACGCCGCCTCATTCGTGGACTCTATCTCTTTGTAAGAATAGAACTTTTTGCCGACCACCTCTGTATTAAGCCCTGATTTTAATTCAATCCCTGTCAGCCGGTCAGGCGCTGAA
>CAZBAQ010000148.1:0-2882 GCA_964489855.1 uncultured Planctomycetia bacterium
GGTTCTTGATGTTCCTGCAAGAGCGTTTCAGGTTCTCGTCACTGGTCATACAAATGAACAAATTTCTCTTGTTGTATGTTTTTAGCGCTGTCAGGATCTTCGCCATTTCTTTTGTCTTTGGCTGCTTGAATTCAGGGTCTTTTTCAATGACCAGTATTTCGCTGTCCTTTGTCTTTGCGCTCAGGCTTGCTGCGAGCGCCAAGCGCCTCATTTTTTTCGGCACGCTGAATCTGAACTCTCTCGGATGAGGGCCAAACACTATCCCGCCGCCCCTCCATAAAGGAGACCTTATAGAGCCGGCCCTTGCTCTGCCAGTGCCTTTTTGCCTCCAAGGTTTTTTGCCGCCGCCGCTTACATAAGCCCTTGTCTTGGTAGAGGCGTTGCCCTGTCTCTGGTTCGCCCTGTACATGACAATGACCTGGTGCAGGAGCGACTTGCGCACCTTTGCATTAAAGACATCGGGGTCCAACTTTAGCTTGTCGACTTTTTTCCCAGAGAGACTATACACGTCCACGACCGGGATATCTGTCTTTTTCGCGTCTTTTGTCTTACTTTTTGCCTTTGTCATCAGCTTTTTCTTTTTCCCTCACGACCGGCCTTTTCTTTGCCAACCTTATTTCCACGTATCCATTATCCGCGCCAGGCACAGGGCCTTTTACCAGCAGCATATTTTTATCTTTCACTATCTTGACTATCTCCAGGTTCTGGACTGTCTTTTTCTCGTTGCCCATGCGTCCCGGCATGTGCAGCCCTTTCCATAATCTGGAAGGATAGCTTGAGCCGCCAACAGAGCCTATTCTCCGATGATGCATTGAACCATGACCGCTCGGACCTCCAGACCAGCCCCACCTCTTCATACCACCCTGAAAACCTTTGCCTATTGAAGTGCCTGTCACGTCCACAAAATCCCTTTCCTTAAATATATCCAGTGTCAGCTGCTGGCCAGCATTGATCTTATCATCGGCATCAAAGGCAAGCTCCTTTACCAGCGCGCTTGGCTTTAAATTTAACTTTTTATAAAAACCCAGCTCTGGCTTTGGCGTGTTTTTCTCTTTTTTAACGCCAAACCCGAGCATGACTTTGTCTTTCAGTACCTTTAATACAACGCAGGGTCCCGCCTCTATCACAGTCACAGGTACAAACCTGCCATCTTCTGTGAAAACCTGCGTCATCCCTAATTTTTTACCTAATATCCCTGCCTTCATCTCACCCTTCTCCTTAAGTTGACAAATCCGACACGTTCATTTTGCCTGCCCCGAGCTTGTCGAGGGGTCAACTTAAGCCCTGGACAATTACTTAATTTCAACGAACACACCTGCTGGCAGATCCAATTTGCGCAATGCGTCTATTGTCTTTGCGGTAGGGCTTATAATATCAATGAGCCTCTTGTGTGTCTTCATCTGAAACTGCTCCCTGGATTTCTTGTCCACATGAGGAGAGCGAAGCACTGTAAATATCTCCCTCTTTGTGGGCAATGGCACTGGTCCTGAAACCATTGCGCCTGTGCGCTTTGCAGTGTCTACTATTTCCGCTGCAGACTGATCCAGGAGCTTGTAATCGTAGCCCTGTAACCTTATTCTTATTTTCTGAGCTTCCTGCGTCATGACTATCCCGTCTCGCTTATCCGACCCCTCGATTTCGCTCGGGGCAGGCAAATCGTACATGTCAAGATTGTCAGATCAAGCGATTATGTCTGCTACTACTCCTGCTCCGACTGTGTGGCCGCCTTCGCGTATTGCAAAGCGAAGTTCTTTTTCCATTGCAATAGGTGTTATGAGTTCGACTTCCATTTCCACGTTGTCGCCTGGCATGACCATTTCAGTGCCTTGCGGCAATGTTGCTATGCCGGTCACATCAGTGGTCCTGAAGTAGAACTGCGGACGGTACCCTTTGAAAAACGGGGTGTGGCGGCCGCCTTCCTCTTTTGTAAGTACATATACTTTTGCTTTGAATTTGGTGTGCGGTGTGATCGAACCTGGTTTTGCTAATACCTGGCCTCGTTCAAGGTCTTTCTTTTCAATACCTCTTAGGAGGACTCCGACGTTGTCTCCAGCCTGACCTTCATCAAGTATCTTCCTGAACATCTCAACGCCTGTTACAACAGTCTTACGGGGCTTTTCAATCAATCCGACGATCTCGACTTCTTCTCCTACCTTTATGATTCCACGTTCGATACGTCCTGTTCCTACTGTGCCGCGGCCGGTTATTGAGAATACGTCTTCGACTGCCATTAGAAACGGCTTGTCGATGTCTCTTTTTGGCTCAGGGATGTAGGAATCGACCTGTTTCATGAGTTCTGTTATAGGAGAGCAGGCCTTACAGTCATCTTTTCCGCAGCCGCATTCCATTGCCTTCAGGCCGGAACCTCTTACAATAGGGATCTTCTCACCCGGGAATTCATATTTTGACAAAAGGTCTCTTACTTCAAGTTCCACAAGGTCTAATAATTCCGGGTCGTCCACTGCGTCGCATTTGTTCAAGAATACGACTATTGCCGGAACGCCTACCTGACGGGCGAGAAGTATGTGTTCTCTTGTCTGAGGCATTGGGCCGTCTACTGCTGATACCACAAGTATTGCGCCGTCCATCTGAGCAGATCCAGTTATCATGTTCTTGATGTAGTCTGCGTGGCCCGGGCAATCCACGTGGGCGTAGTGGCGCTTCTCTGTCTCATATTCCGCGTGGTGGACATTTATTGTAACGCCTCGCTCTTTTTCTTCAGGGGCGTTGTCTATCTCATCAAAGTTTTTGGCTTGCGCCAGGCCTTTTGCTGCAAGGCACTTTGTTATGGCTGAAGTGAGCGTGGTCTTACCATGGTCTACGTGGCCTATAGTACCGATATTTACATGCGGCTTTGTGCGATTAAATTTTTCCTTTGCCAT
>CAZBAQ010000149.1:0-2881 GCA_964489855.1 uncultured Planctomycetia bacterium
GTATCAGCTCCTCGTCGCCTGACAGATGCGCCAGGATCCTCAGTTCTATCTGCGAATAATCAGCGGACATTATATAGCTGCCTTTCTCTCCGATAAATGCCCTGCGTATCTCGCGACCCTCGGCTGTTTTAACAGGTATATTCTGCAGGTTTGGTCTGCTGGAGGAAAGCCTGCCCGTTGCCGTGACTGTCTGGTTGAACGAGGTATGCACCCTGCCTGTCTTTTGGTTCACCAGCTCAGGCAGCGCGTCTATATACGTTGATTTTAATTTTGAAAGTTCCCTGTATCTCAAAAGTTCTTTTGGCAGCGGGTGCACGCTCGATAGCCTTTCCAAAACACCCACGTCAGTAGACAGGCCTGTCTTCGTCTTCTTTATTACAGGCAGCCCCAATCGGTCAAATAATATCTCGCTCAACTGTTTTGGCGAATTTATATTGAATTCGCCGCCTGCCATGTCATAGATCTTGACGACTATTCTTGACAGCTCCTTCTCGGCATTATCAGAGGCTTTTTTTAGCAAACCCTCGTCTATCTTTACCCCGTTTCGCTCGATATCTGAAAGCACGCCTATCAGAGGAAGCTCTATATCTTTAAAAAGTCTGTCCATCTCTTTTTCAAAAAGGGCCTGCTCAAGTATCTCTTTTAACCTGAATGTCACGTCGCTGTCCTCGCAGGAATATTCAGAAAGCGCGTCCACGTTCACTTCTTCCATTGCGATCTTCTTTTTACCTGTCCCTAAAAGGTCTTCTATCGATATCATCTTGTGGCTTAAATATTCGAATGCCAAATCATCCAGGTTATGATTGAGCTTGGAAGGGTTTAATAAATACGACGCCACCATCGTATCAAAGCTAACGCCTTTTAGCTCTATATCATAATTTGACAACACCAGTATCTCATACTTTATATTCTGCCCGATCTTTTTTATCTTTTCGTCTTCAATGATCGGCTTTAATGCATTTAGCGCGTATTTTGTATCGATGTCCCCGAAGACAATGTAATACGCCTCGCCAGCCTTCCAGCAAAAAGATATACCCAGCGGCCTTGCCTTCAGCGGACTGGAGCCTGTCGTCTCAAAATCCAGCACAAACTCTTTTTGCTTCTTCAGTTTTTTGATAAACTCGCCGAATCTCTTTTTGGCCCTGATCGTCTCATATCTTGCCTCGCGTCTCACCCCGGAATCGCTGGATGCGATCTCTTTTGCGAAACTCTTGAATTCCAGCTCCGTGAAGATCTCCAGAAGTTTTTTGGAATCAGGCTCTGCGACACGCATTGACTCGATGTCTATTTTAATAGGGACAGACGCATCTATCGTTGCCAGTTCCTTTGACATGCGCGCGGATTCTTCTTCTTTTGCCAGTAAATTTTTCCTCGCTTCGCTTTTTACCCTGTTAAGATTTTTATACAGGTTCTCGATGTCTCCGAACTCCCTCACGAGCTCAATGGCTGTTTTTTCGCCTATGCCGCGCACGCCAGGTATATTGTCAGTGGCGTCGCCTGCGAGCGCCATCATATCCACGATGCTTTCAGGTCCAAGGCCGGAAAACCTCTCCATGACCTTGTCCCTGTCATAGACAAGGCCTTCTTTATTAGCACTGTATATCTTTATGTTATCGTCAACGAACTGCAGGATGTCCTTGTCACCGGTTACAATGTAAACATCCAGACCTTCTCCTGACGCCTCTTTGGCAATAGTGGCCAGCACATCATCTGCCTCATAGCCCTCTTTTTCAAATACGGGTATATTGTAGGCCCGTATAGTGTCCTTTATCAGGGACATCTGGGAGACCAGGTCATCCGGCATGGGTCTTCTCTTTATCTTATAGTCCTTGAATTTTTTATGCCTGAACGTCGGTGCCTTCACGTCAAACGCCACTGCCAGGTAATCAGGCCTTTCGCTGGTCATGATCTTTTTCAGCATCAGGATAAACCCGTAGACCGCGTTCGTTGGCAGGCCCTTCGAGTTTTTCAACTCCTTTATGGCATAGAATGCCCTGTAACAATAAGAATTTCCGTCAATCAGGAATAGCTTCTTTTTTTTCATGGATTTTATATTGTAATGGAAGGGCTAATGGTGCTTAAGAATAGAGAATTATTCCGGCAAAATATTAAGTATCGCCTCGAATTCTTTCTTTGCGCCTGAGTAATCGTCTTCTTGGTAACGCATGATACCTTCTTTATAATGGTCTTCTATCCTCTCCTCCTTCATCGTATTTTTTATTGTCTGCTCCAATTTCAGTAGACTCGCGTCATCAGGGTATTCTTTTTTTCCGACCCGTATCCTGTCCAGGGCCCTGGCGTATTCGCCCTTTTTATAATAATCATTGGCCTGTGCGTAATAGGTCCTTGCGCCGCTCGCGGATCTGGTTTTTTCAGCGACCGCCTTTTTGGTCGCAGCCGGGGTCTCGGTCTTCGCCCTGTTTTTATCTTCCCTGAGCCTCTGTTCCGCCAGCCTCAGGGACTCCTCGAGCTCTTTATCTATGGCGACATCAGACGTCTTTTTTTCGTCCTCCCTGGACGCATAACCTAATCTGGTCCACTCACTTTTCTTCTTACTTGTCTTCTTTTGTTTCTTTGCCTTTTTAGGTTTTATCGTGGCCTTTGGTTTTTCGTCCAGTTCTTTTCTTATCTCCGCGTCCCTGGCAGTTTCTTTCTTAACTTGCCTTGGCGCATGACTTACCTTTTTAGCGGCCTTTTTTTGTTTTTCCTGCGCTGGGCCCAGCCTGGTCCAATCCCCGGCATCTTTTGCTTCCGGCTCTTCGGGTTTATCAGGTACTTCAGGCTCTGCTGGTACATCTGGTGCAACTGGTTCTTCAGGTAGTACAGGAGCTTCTGGTACATCAGGTGCAAATGGCACTTCAGGATCTACAGGTGCAAGTGG
>CAZBAQ010000150.1:0-2874 GCA_964489855.1 uncultured Planctomycetia bacterium
GCCTTGCTGAGCTTTGCAAACATTATCTTAAACACCAGCGCAAGATCCTTGACCTCGTCCTTTTTTATATTTACAAAATCTGAACAGTGATTTTTCGGCAATATCCATATCTCGAACGGAAACCTCGAGGCATAAGGCATAACAGCCAGGATATTATCCGTATCCATCACGACCCTTTCCTCACTCTCCAGCTCCTGTCTTATGATGTCGCAGAATATGCACCTATCTTTATACTTATAATAAAAACGCGCGCCCCAGAGTTCTTCCTTGACGCGGGTCGGCGTAACAGGCGTGGCTATGATCTGCGAGCGCACGTGCTTTGTGACCTTTGAACCGCCTGCCCTCAGCCCGTGATTTTTAAAAAGCAGGCAATATTTAAGCTTCGGATTTTTTCCCAGTTCCGCGATGCGCTCAGCGCTCGTCTCTATTACAAGCTCTATCTGCTTTTTAGGCAATTCATGGATATCCCTGAAATGTTTTGGCGATTCCAGTATTATCTCGTGAGCGCCTACAGGATCCATCACGTCATACATGCCCACGCCCCGCCTGTCAAGCCCCCCTTCCAGATCAAGACGCTGCGATATGCTGGGTATGATCCTGACATCCCAGCCCTCCTCATCCTTTTTTGAACCCTTCTTCCTTACAGCAAGGACTTCCGGAAGAGTATCCTTCTCGTGTCCCTCGCAAAACGGACAGGCGCCTTCCCTGTCATCGACATGAGAGACCTTGAAATCGTTCGGTCTCTTTGCCCGCTCAGTAGCTACTATCACCCATCTCCCGATTATAGGATCTTTTCTTAGTTCCGGCATAATTTAATGTACTTGTGCTCTTATGCGCTTATGCGCTTAAAATAGTGCCCGGGGTCAGTTCTTTGTGGCCGGCGATAAACTCTTCCGCCCTCATCCTGCGCTTTGACTCTGGCTGCAGTTCATCTACTATAATCGCACCTTTGCCTACAGAGACTAAAATACCATCCTTTGTAACCTCTAACACAGTGCCCGGCTTTGCGGTTTTGCTTTCAGCATGCGGCCTTGCCCCACATATCTTAAGGACCTTTTTATCCCAATACGTAAAGCACCCAGGCCATGGCACAAACGCGCGGATCCTGTTATAGATCTTCTTCGCGTCCCAGCTCCAGTCAATAAGCCCGTCCTCTTTTTTTAACTTTGGCGCAAAGGTCGCATCAGACTCTATCTGCTTTTCAAAACCCGCCGCGCCTTTTTTGATCAGATCTACTGCCCTTAATAAAGCCTCTCCGCCTTTTCTGGAAAGTTTTCCTGATAGCGTAACAGCGTCTTCGTCCGCGCCAATGGAAACTGTTTCCTTTAATATAATATCGCCCTCGTCCATCTTCTCGTTCATCCTTATGATAGTCACGCCTGTTTCTTTCTCGCTATTGGCAATGGCCCAGTTTATAGGAGCTGCGCCCCGATATTTTGGTAAAAGCGAGGCATGCGCATTTAGAGATATCTTTGGTATATCGAGCACTTCTTTCTTTAATATCTGGCCAAAACTAACTACTATAAACACGTCTGCGCCGACTCTCTTTAATCTCTCTATTGAATCCTTTGCGTTGACATCAGACGGCTGGAATACCTCTATACCTATTTTTCCAGCGAGCTTTTTTACAGGCGTGGAGTCTTTTTTTAAAGACCTGCCTTTTTTCCTGTCAGGCTGCGTCACGACAAGCGAGACCTCTTCCCTATCTTTAAGCGCTTCCAGAACAGGCACTGCAAATTCAGAACTTCCAAAAAATATTATCTTCATATAAAGGCTTTGTTCAAGGCTTAGCCTTGAACAAACTACAGCTCCATGCAGACCTTTGTTGAGATCTCTTTTAATATCCTTTTTCGTTTCAAGAATCCCACGCGGTCTATGAAAAGGACTCCGTCCAGGTGGTCGATCTCGTGCTGCAGGATCCTTGCGAGGATCCCGTCTGTATCCATCTTTACTTTATCTCCTTTAAGGTCAAGCGCCTCAAGGACTACAGATCTGGCCCTTACTACGTCATGCGCTACATCCGGCACGCTCAAACACCCTTCGCAAAAAGTGCTCCTTCCTTTTTTCCTGATTATCCTGGGGTTTAAAAAAACGAATGGAGAATTATCGTTCTTATTCTCCGTATCTTCTACTACTATGATACGCCTCGAGACACCGACCTGCGGCGCTGCCAGGCCTACGCCATTGGCAAAGCGCATCGTCTCTATCATGCTGGAAGCGAACTGGCGCTCTTCATCACCCACCTTCTTCACCTCCAGCGACTTTTTCCTCAGCACCTTATCCGGATATACCCTTATCTCCATCTTCCCCATAACCCCTTATCTAACACGCGATTTGTCAGATTATTTTAACACACTTCTTCGGTCTTGACAATAATATAACCTTACTGTAAACTTGTGCTATATGACAGACCAGATCAATGAAAAAGACCTGCAGGAATTCTATAATAAAGGTATGCTGGCGTTTGAAAAGAAAAACTACGACTACGCCATTGAGATATTTTCCCAGATACTTTCCTCAAAATACGACCACATGGAGGCGCGGCACTACCTGCACCTTTCCCTGAAAAACAAGGCCGGAAAGGCGAATTCCTCACCTATTACAAATGCGGTGAATGTCCTTAATAGATTGATCGGAACCCTGCCCAGCAACGCCATGCTAAAAAAAGGGAATGTCGCTGCTGCGCTTGAAGGCATTGAAAAGGTCCTTGTTAAAAATCCTTTTGACAGCGAGGCGTTAAAAAAGATAGGAGATATTTTTTACAGGCAGGGTCTTATCGCGCACGCAATACAAAATCTCGAAGAGGCAAAGTCAATAAACGCAAAGGATAGCGCTATATTGAAAAAATTGGGCGAGATATATCTGAAAAAGGAA
>CAZBAQ010000151.1:0-2826 GCA_964489855.1 uncultured Planctomycetia bacterium
CGGCTGCCACAGCAAGACTGTTCGAGGTAAGGTTTTTAATGGCGTTGGGTCTGTGGCCTAGCAGCAATGATTCTAAATTGACGAAAGGCGCGACCTCGACACTGGAATGTTTTGAGCAAAACAACTGGCAGGTCTCATCCAAGATAAAGCTGACGCGCGAGGTAGACGGCGAGATAAAAAAGATCACAGCCGGGATCATAAGCGATAACCTGGAAAGACCCCTGAAAACCGCAAAACTATTCCCCTTATCTGATAATCTTGACACGCACGGTCTGCCTGCCCCAAGCGAAGTCGAGGAGTCAGATAAGAAACAAAGGACGTTATGAAAAAACTTACGTTTGTAGAGGTCGTTGATAAGTTAAACAAATTCTGGGAAAAGCAGGGGTGTGTTATAGTGCAGCCGATAGATACAGAGGTCGGCGCCGGCACATTCCATCCGGCTACTTTTTTTAAGTCGCTGGGAAAAGATCCGTGGCGGGTAGGTTATGTGCAGCCATCGAGGCGACCCACTGATGGGAGGTATGCTGACAATCCGCTCAGGATGCAGTTTTATTATCAATACCAGGTGCTCATAAAGCCGACACCGCGTAATATAAAAAAGATCTATCTCAAGAGTCTTAAGTCCCTGGGCATAGATGTAAAGGCGCACGAGGTAAGGTTTGTAGAGGATGACTGGGAATCACCTACGCTGGGCGCGTCTGGTCTTGGCTGGGAGGTCTGGCTGGACAGCCTGGAGATCACGCAGTTTACGTATTTTCAGCAAATAGGCGGGCGCGAACTCGATCTGGTCTCCTGCGAGATCACCTATGGCCTGGAACGCATATGCATGTTTATCCAGAATAAATTTAATGTCTTTGACCTGGAATGGCAAAAGGGTTTGACGTACGGGGATATGCACAGCCGTCATGAGATAGAATATTCAAAATATAATTTTGACGAGGCAGACATAGACATGCACCTTAAGATGTTCGAGTCTTTTGAAAAAGAGGCAAAAACACTTTTAGAAAAGGCGCTGGTTTACCCGGCCTATAGTTTTGTCTTAAAGGCGTCGCACGCCTTTAATGTGCTTGACGCGCGCGGCGCTGTGAGCCAAAGCGAACGGCCGCGATACATAGGAAGGATCCGTAGTCTAGCCAAACGTTGTGCAGACCTGTATCTGTTCAAGGCGAAACCTCGACCAAGCTTGGTCGAGGTTTCGCCTTAGGGATTGGATGGAGATGGAGTATAGAGATTTTTTGCTGGAGATAAATACAGAGGAATTGCCGGTAGGGTATGTGAAGGCCGCGCTGGAATCTCTTTCGTCCGGGTTTATAGCTTCTACGGGCCTTAAACCGAGCGCGCTGTCAGCGAATCTGGCCACTAAAAATAGATTAATCTTGTACGCGGAAGGCATCCCGGAAAAGACAAAGGAGGTTTCGCAGGAGGTCTTTGGTCCGCCTAAAAGAATCGCGTTTGACGCAGAAGGCAACCCTACAAAGCAGGCGATCGGTTTTGCGAAGAATCAGGGCGTAAAGGTCGAGGATCTGAAGATCAAGAAAACGCCAAAAGGCGAGTATATAGTCGTTGAGAAGAAGCTGAAAGCGCGTAATACAAAAGATATCCTAAAAGAAATCACGCCTGATATTATAAAAAATATTAAATTTAAAAAGACAATGCGCTGGGATGATTCTGGATTGCGATTTGCAAGGCCCATAGAATCAGTGCTAGCGTTGTTTGGAAGTGAAAAGTTGAATATCGATCTTGATGGTATTCCCGCGAAAGATATAGGAAATATCACGGCTTCACGATATTTAAAGGGCTTAAAGCTGGTGGATTCGGATGAGAGAAAAGGAGAGATAAGGCGTTTGATATCACGGGCCCTGAAGAGGTTAAATGCAGACCATGCAATAGATGAGAATCTTTTGGAAGAAGTGACATTTTTGGTCAATTCTCCAGATGTATTTTTTGGCGAATTTGATAAAAAATTCCTGGCCTTGCCTGATGACGTGCTCAAGGCAAGCATGGCAAAACACCAGAGGGTGTTTCCTGTTTCAAAGAGCGGGGAACTTATAAATAAATTTGTAGCTATTATAGATGGCAAGAGGAAAATAAAACTGGTCAGGAGAAACTATGAAAAGATTTTAGAGGCAAAACTCAAGGATAGCCTCTTTTTTCTCGACGAGGACACAAAAAAACCGCTCTCTGAAAACATTTCTAAATTAAAAGACTTGATTTTTCACAAGGATTTAGGTAGTATGTTTGAAAAAATTGAGCGCCTGAAAGAGCTTTGCGGTTTTATCTGTGGTAAACTGGGCGAGGGTTCTTTGAGGACCGATGCAGTAAGGGCAGCTGAGCTTTCAAAGGCGGATCTCCTCACGCATATGGTCGGCGAGTTTCCGAGCCTGCAGGGTGTGATGGGCGGGGAATACGCATTGCGAGGCAGGGAAAAGAAAGAAGTCGCTGAAGCGATAAAAGAACACTACCTGCCACAGGGCGCAGATGATGGTCTGCCTAAGACCAAGGCTGGCGCGATCCTCGCGATCAGCGACAAGGTAGACAGTCTGGTCGGTTTCTGCGGGATGGGTATAGAAAGGATCAGCGGAAGCTATGATCCTTTTGGAATAAGAAGGAATGCATTAGGGGTAATCAGGATTATTAAGGACAGGTCATTCAGGTTAAACCTCGATGAATTAGTCGAAAAGACAATAGGGTTATACGGCGCAAAGATCGAGGGAGACCCTGCTAAATTTAAAAATCAAGTCGTTGATTACATAAAAAACAGGATAGATTTTTTGATGGGAGACGTAAAGCCGATGGAACTCAAGAGGGCTGTTTTGGAAAGTGGTC
>CAZBAQ010000152.1:0-2817 GCA_964489855.1 uncultured Planctomycetia bacterium
AACTTGACACGCACGATTTGCGTGCCCCGTACCCGAACGAAGTGAGTAGTATGGGGTCAGATAATGGGCAAGCGGTAAGTCAATGCGATTTGGCGCGTTGCATTAGATAGCTTCTATGGTCGATGGCGGCTTCTGCGTGATATTATAAGTAACGCTTACCACACCCGGCACTTCAGCGACTATCCTGTCCGCGAGTTTACAAAGTGTCTCAAAAGGCAGTTTCGTGGGAGTTGCCTTTCTGGCGTCAATGCTGTCCCAGCATCGCACCTCGATCTGCAGGCCAAAATCCCTTTTCCCGTCACGCATGCCGGTTACCCTGTCCTGATGCAGGATACCCATGTACTGGAAGGCCTTTGTGTGGCAAAGCTCTTCTTCTACAACAGTGGTCGCCTTCCTGACGATTGAGATCTTTTCCCTGGTAACCTCGCCTATGACCCTGGCCGCGAGCGCTGGCCCTGGGAAAGGTATGCGGTTATACGTGGATTCAGGCAGGCCCAGCGCGGCAGCGAGTTTTCTTACGCCGTCCTTGCGCAGCTGTATAAGCGGCTCTATGATCTTATACCCGAAGGCCTTTTGGGGATCAATACCTAGCTGCTCAAACACATTGTGCTGTCTCTTTATGCCCGCGACTGTCTCGTCGACATCTGTCAATATCGTACCCTGCAAAAGATATTTGGCCCCGCTTTCTTTTACAAGCCTGCCAAAAACATTTTTATAAAAAGTCTGCGTAACAGCCTCTCTTTTTTCTTCGGGATCGGCAATGCCTTTAAATGCGTTAAAAAAATCATCCTGCGCGTCTATTATCTCTATATTAACACCCATCTTCTTGAATAATGCCTTGATCCTCCGGGGCTCGCCTTCCCTCATTATACCGTTATCAACAAAATATGTCTTGAGCCTCTTGCCCAGCGCCTTGTGGCCAAGCATAGTGACAGCGCACGAATCCACGCCGCCTGAAAGCGCGTTAATAGCCACGCCGTCTCCGACAAGCGCGAAGATCTCTTTTGCCTTTTCCTCGATAAATTCCGCAGCATTAAACTTTTCGAGCGTTATTTCCTTGATAGTCATTTTTACCCTTTCTGTTTTTACATCTAAAAATTATTCCCCTATGATCTTTACGAGCACCCTTTTATTGCGCTGGCCGTCGAATTCGCCGTAGAAGATCTGTTCCCACGGCCCAAAGTCCAGCTCGCCGCCTGTGATGGCCACCACGACCTCTCTACCCATGAGCGTCCTTTTGAGGTGCGCGTCGCCGTTATCCTCGCCTGTCAGATTATGTTTGTATTTCTTGATATCGTATGGCGCGAGTCCCTCGACCCATTCAAGGAAATCCTGGTGCAGGCCGTTTTCATTATCATTGATAAAAACGCTGGACGTGATATGCATGCTGTTTACAAGGCAAATCCCTTCCTTAACCCTGCTCTTCTCTACAGCCGCCTCGACCCGCGGCGTGATATTCACGATCTCGTAGCGATTTTTCGTATTAAAGGTGAGGTATTCCGTGTACGTCTTCATCACTCCTCCTCTGTCGCCATATTATCACAACACCCAACCAAGGACAAATACTTTATCCCCCTTTATCTGAGGAATCCGCTGCTGGGTAAAAATCAAGGAAGATATGGAGACTTAAATATAGGTTATCTTTTCTGCAGGACTAATTCGCTTTTTTCAGGATCTATCTTAAAGACGAAATTGTTCAGGAATGACATGCCGAGAAGACCCGTGTCCTTTCCCTCTTCGAGCACGACAGCCCTCACGTTTGAGACCCTTGCGCGGCCGACCTTCAGCTCCTTTATGTTAACATCTCGGCCTGTTACTGTGCGGCCGTCGGCAAGCACGCACGAGACGCTTTCGCTTTCAGAGGTCCTTATGCCGAGCTTCATGGCTATGTCCGGCGCTATCTGTGTGTCTGTACATCCGGTGTCCAGGATCAGTCTTGTCTTTATCCTGCGATTAAGGACAGCGTCGACATAGTAGCTGTTGCATTTCTTATCTAGAGGCACGACTTCTCTTCCCCGCGCCATGTTGACCACGGTTTTTAATCCCTTGCCCGTGAGTTTCGCTGTACCCAGAACTGCCTTGCCAGCGGTCTTTGCCGCTGCAAAGGCAAACTTGCCTGTGGTCTCCACTGTCTTTCCAGCTATCATGGTGGCAGCGCACCCGCTTAGCGAAAGGACCGCGATCACCAATATTATTATAGGTATATGTGTCCTATTCATAAAGACAGAGTATACCCTACAAGGCCTTTAAAGTCAAAGCGCGGGCAAAAAAATAAGGCCTGGCGTTTATAGCCAGGCCTGTATCTTTTCCGGTTTAGTTATATCTTTACTACGTTTATAGCTTGATCGCCTTTAGGGCCCTGTTGAATCTCAAACTCAACCTTTTGACCTTCATCTAAAGTCTTATAGCCATCACTCTGGATCGCGCTGTGATGTACGAATACATCCTTGCCATCTTCAGGTGTAATAAATCCATAACCTTTCTGGTTACTGAACCATTTTACTGTTCCTACAGCCATTGTTAAATACCTCCTTTCTCTAAAATTGTAGTAAATAACAACGGCAATAAAAAAACCACAAGGCTGGACCTACTCTGCCTTGCGGCTAAAGCTTTCACTGACCTAATTCTTATTTACTCTAACTAGACGTATTATACCCTATTTCTATGTTTCCTGTCAAGCAAAATCTTATTTATCCCTATAATATTTGAAGAGTTGCGTTACAGTTTCAGCTATTTCGCACCACCCAGCCCAGCGGGTTTTGGGGACGCAAAATTTCCCCAGCGTGAAAATTTTGCTCATTTTTTTCACTCGCTCGT
>CAZBAQ010000153.1:0-2812 GCA_964489855.1 uncultured Planctomycetia bacterium
CGGTTCCTTTTTCGAGTCAAGCGCCCTGAAACTGTTCAGGATCGTCTCAAATACCCCTTCGACCTTGCCGCCAGGCTCAGTAAAAACATCCACGAGTTCCAGTATATAATACGCGACTGAAGCCCTGTCCCAGTCCTTCAAAATATTAAGAAAGATCTCCTGCGCCTCACAGTGAGACACAATAAAAAGGTCACTCTTTTTCTTATCGTAAAAAACTATCTCATCAAGACTAAAATACAAAGGGTTTGCATTGCCCATGGCGCGGCTGCCCCTAACGCCTTTCAAAACCCCGTGAATCTTGCCAAAATCCCTGGTAAAAAAACTGAGTATCAGGCTAGTTTCCCTGAGGTTCTTTTTTCTTAAAAGCAACGCTTCTGTCTTCTGTATCGCCATTATGAGCCTTTGGCACGACCGTGCCGCCTGATATGACCATCTTCATTGCCTCTGCAACGCTCATGTCCAAAGAAATCGTCTCTTCTAGAGGCACAAGCACAAGCACGCCAGATGTAGGATTTGGTGTCGTCGGCACAAAAACATTCAATATTTTTTTTCCTAACTTTTCATGCACCTCGCCCTTTATCTCTGATGTGACAAACCCCAATTGGTGAATTCCTTTTCTTGGATACTCCACCAAAACCACTCTTTGAAAGATGCTGATCTTTTGCGCGAAAAACGCGGATGATATCTCTTTTATAGTCCTGTAGATATTGTTGACCATGGGCAGCCCGTATAATATCTTTTCGCCGAATCCGAAGATATTCCTTAATATAATTATTCTTGTCGCAAAACCAATAAGGGTAAAGGCTATTAATAGCAGCAAAAATATCAATATCTTTGATACCACTTCTATGTTTTCGGCAGGCGCCCACACACCCAGTATGTTCGCGACAGGCTCCAGCAGCAAAAAATTCAATCTATCGATTATAAAATAAAGAAGCCAAAAGGTAATGATCAGCGGGATCACTATTAACGTGCCTGTTAAAAAATTAGCCCTGATTTTTTTAAACATGTCTCACCACCTAAGGAATTGAAAAACCAAGATCGTTATTATGACGCCTATTACGGCTCCGGTAAAGACCTCTAATGCCGAGTGCACATTATCCCTGACCCTGCTTCTTGAAACCAGCAGCGCCAGGATAAAGACAAGAAAGATCACGAGGCTGTTAGGATAAAGAAGCGAAAGCGTGGTCCATATAGAAAAGGCTATGGCGCTGTGACCGCTCGGCATCCCGCCGCGTAGTGGGGTACCGCTGTGAAAAATGATCTTACTCAAAACAACCAGCGCTAAGATCGAAAACAATACTATAAAAGTTATATGCCAGCTGGATCCTCTTATCTTGATTATATTGTCTTCTATCCTCACCCCGAGCCTTGAGACAAACAAGACGTAGCCCACGATGACCGCTGACAGCGCGCTTAAAAGGACCGCGCCGGCGCAGACATCTTTTACTATCCTTGCCAAAGGATGAAACTCCTCCTTGACAAGGTCTATCGTGTGCTCTATGGCAGTATTAAACATCTCGGCAAACAAAACAAACGCTATTGTCAGACACAGGATCATGAACTCGATATATGTAAAATTCAAGACTATACCCAGTATAACAGCGACCAGCCCTATTACAAAATGCAGTCTCATATTGCGCTGGCTCTTAAACACAAATACAAAACCCTCTATCGCGGAATTAAAACTCCCGACTAAGTTCTGCTGCTTCACATCGCCTCCAGAAACTCTTTCTGTTTTAACATCATCTTTTTCTTGTCAGAAGCTGTCTCGTCTTTATACCCTAAAAGATGCAGTATGCCATGCGCTAGATACAATAAGATTTCTTTTTGAATAGGGATCCTTCTCTTTTTTGCCTCCCTTTTCGCGGTCTCCGTGGATATTACCACGTCTCCTAAAATCGGGCTGCCCTCGGGAAGGCCATGACCCTCTCTCATGGAAAAAGCCAGGACATCTGTCTTTAAATCCACGTCGCGGTATTTCCGGTTCAGCCTCTTTATATGAGAGTCATTTACAAATAACAAACTGAGCTCCGCGCTGTCTTCACCCATTTCCTTTAATATGAATTCAGCGCATTTTGTTATTTTTTCTTTGTCGATCTTTAGCTTGTTCTGCAGGTCGCGTATATCTACTTTCATCTTAAGGTTTATTGTTTCTGTTTTTCCGGTTCGTCGGGGTATTCTACACGGGTATGGAATATTCCTGTAAGGATATGGGTAAAGATCTCTGCGATTTTTTCCAAGTCCTTAAGTGTAAGGTCACACTCGTCCAACTGGCCGTCTATGAATTTATTATTTATGATCTTCCTGACCAGTCCCTTTATCCTCGACGGCGTGGGGTTATCCAGCGCGCGCGAGCCTGCCTCGACCGAATCAGCCAGAAGCACGCATGCCGCTTCTCTGGTCTGCGGCTTGGGCCCCGGATACCTGAAGGATTGTTCGCCCACGCTCTCGTCTGTCACCTTCTCCAGCGCCCTTTTGAAGAAATAAAAGACAAGGCCTGTGCCGTGATGCTGCCTGATGATATCCACGATCTTTTTATTGAGGCCGTATTTATGCGCCAGTTCCACGCCGTTTTTGACATGGTTTGTGATCACGAGACTGCTCATGGTAGGTGAAAGCTTATCATGCGCTGAGTTCTCGGTAGATTGATTCTCGCTAAAATAAGACGCCTTCTCTATCTTTCCTATATCATGAAAATACGAACTGACCCTTGCCAGAAGGGAATTCGCGCCAATGGCCTCGCACGCCGCCTCGACAAGATTGCCGACAACAAGTGAGTGATGGTAAGTACCTGGCGCCTTTATCACCA